>JAICRQ010000031.1 GCA_025966435.1 Anaerolineales bacterium
AAGGCGTTTGAATATCATCCAGGGCCCGTCCTCATTCGCGAGCAGAGAGGCGAGCCTCCAGGCGGCAAGCCCAAGGTAGAAAAATACACTCAGCGACATCGCAAATCCTTTTCCTTGTTAAAGGATAACGATTTTACCGCTAAGGTATTCCATTTTGACGGTATCTTGCTCTAATTGTCGGGTTTTCCCTGCCATAATAGGCGGGAGTTAAGCGGGGAATCTTAAGGTTTATTGCGCGATAGGAGGTTCTGAGGAGGCTCCAACCACATCATTCACTCCGAAAACTTTTGAGTAGAGGGCTAGCAACTCGTCTGCCTTCTGCCGAAATTCCAGCGGATCTTGGCCTGAGGTTTCCTGCGAGTATGCCGGGTCTTCCAATCGTGCGGCTAAGCGCTCACGGAAATTAGGATTCGTTGAGTCGGGCAGCGATGCTTCCACCTCACAAATTTTCCCCTTTGCATCTTCGACAACACGCAGTGCCTCGCGTAGAGCGATGGTTTCATCTAGCAGCTTTTTGAGAAGCGCGCACTTATACGTGTGACAAAAATGTGGATAATCGGGAGAGGCATAGACTGTACATTGCCCCTTCCAAAGTGGACAAGGCTGGTTGAATCCCCGCTGACTGGGAATCGATCGAAGGACCTTCAGCCCCAGCCGCTCAGCGTTGTCGAGTTCAGCCGATCGCAGTTTTGTCCACGCAAATAAATGTCCGGTACAACACAAGCCGCAGGATTTACACAAAATGCTGGCTTGCGAGTCGTTTGTCAGTTCCATGCATGAAATCATATCCTAGTGGAGGCGACTTTACAATATCTGAATCCCTCAGAACCTGTCAAAGTTGTAGTAACATACAGCTAATTCGTATCCACGCGCAGGCAGCACATTGACATTCATGAGGAGGATGAGCTATGGAAATCACAACGCAGGAGATCAAGCACATCGAGCTGATTACTGTCAAGGGTCGAGTGGACAGTGTGGAAGCTGTTCGGTTGGCGAAAGCTCTCGAATCTGCGGGCCGGCGCGGAAAACATAAAATCGTGGTGGATATGAGCGAAGTGGAGTATATGTCCAGCGCCGGATTCCGTGCCCTGGGCGATGCCCAACGGAACAGCCAGCGCCAGCAGCGTGGCGAAGTGATTTTGGCGCGGGTTCCGGCTTCGATCCATGAGGCGCTCGAGCTGGTGGGCTTCACGGAATATTTTCACATCGAAGACAGTGTACCGGCAGCCTTAACCTTCGCAGAGAATTCGCCCACTAGCGACTCCTCCGTGCCGGGTTAGAGTGATCCCAGCAGACACAGGACTTCTTACAATCTCAAAACAAATGAATAAGAGCAAACCATTTGAGCTGTTATCTGTGAGATTTGGGATCTCCAGAGAAAGCGCGAAATACTTCCTGACTCGTGTGCAGAAAAGTTTTAAAACAGAGAAACCGCCTCATCAACTGATTCTCGAGTTCATAGAGGAGAAGCGCTTTGAATCCCTGCCCAGACCGTATGATGTTGCCCGACTGATGCACGAAGCAGACGTGTGGCCGCATCCGATGCAGTCTGAGCCTCCCACACCTTTGGATGAGGAAGATCGATATGCTGAATGAACATGCAAAGGATCCCCTGCATGGTGTGACTCTGGAGATGGTCATCACCCGCCTGGTGGAACAGTATGGCTGGGAGGAACTGGGAAAACGCATACCTATCCGATGTTTCACCCATGACCCCAGCATTAAGTCGTCCCTGACGTTCCTACGGCGGACGCCCTGGGCACGAAAGAAAGTGGAAGCCCTCTATCTCGCTTCAAAGGTAGGAAAATAGAACGCGATGGAAATCTGGTATTCAACAAGCCTGGGTGATGGGATGACATCTGGTGCAGTCGCTGGCGAAATTGAGGAGGCATTTGCCCGAGCCTCCGCGGCTGCGGAGAACCCCTCGGCTATGGCAGTGTTCACCCGCCCTGAGTCGGAAGGTCGCTTGCATTGTGAAGTGATTGCCTATTTTTCGCCTGCCTCACGTGAGGTGGCGACCGCATTCGATGCAGAACCCTGTGCAAGGCCAGCGCGGACCGGGCTGAGTCTTCTTGCCGGTGACGAACATTCATGGTCTGTGCTATTCCCGGAAAATCTATAATAAACCGTCCTGAATGGGGGTAACTTCCCGAAGCGCCATCATGGAAGAGCATGTTAGAATCATCACGTTTCTACAGACGAGGAGGGAACCGATCACCGATTTGAAGTAGCTCGCAAGGAGTGCAGAGATGGACCATGATTTAACAATTATGATCTACGGGGCAATCATGGGTGTTGTGGGCAGTATCCTTACCTCAATCGTCACAACGATCTTTCACTTCTGGTTAGAGCGCCGCGAGCATGAGCGAAGGGAGAGTGCAGAGCGGAGTCGACAACTCAGGCTCATTCATTTGCCAACTGATGAAGAGGTGATCCTCATCAATTCGCACTGTGATCAGGAGCTTACGCCGGGGGGACAGCGTAAGACTGCTGAAGCAGGTTCCATTGCCCTGTCGCTGTTTGTAGGTGGAGTCATGGTCTATCAGACGCACGATCCCATGCTGGGTTTCGCTTTTGCATTTATATTGGGCTTTCTCCTTACCAATCGGCTGACTCGAGCATTGAGAAGATAATCCTTAACTATTTAGGGAGTCGATGTGAAACGCAGGCTTGCCGTAGTATCTCTAGTGATGTTTGGCCTATCGGTCTTATTTCTATTCGTATGGACGATGCTCGAGTCCGTCTTCACAGGGATGTCAACGATTGCGGAACGAATCGTGACGTTCGCCCTGCTGGTGCTGCCAGCCGGGCTCGGCGCGGTGCTTGGCGTGTTGAGCCTGATGCGTAGAGAGGGACAGAATGGGCTGGCGATTACGGGAATCTTGCTGAACACGCTTTTTGCCCTCTTCCATTTGTTGATCGTTCTGTTCGCAGGCTGAGCAATCAAGCAATAACAATATCAGGGTTAAGAGTAACCAACAGGAATTTATAATATGAGCAAAGAAGATGAACTCCGTGATGTTCTCAACGAAGCAGTGACCAGCATCTCTTCGGCGCAGAGCAACCCGCGCACTTGGCTCGCGTGGGTGGTTTACTTGCTGGCACGCCTCGAAGAGAAAGCGACGAACGAAAACCCGGCTTACAAGGAATCGTTCATCGATATGTTAGCCGCGTTACAAGATGAAATCCGGAACCGCCAGCGAACGGGTGGCTGGCACTAACCTCAGCGCTGAGAGGCAAAATGGAGAAATGGATCACGAAACAGGAAATTCATAAAGGCAAGATCTTCTCGCTCTGGGGTGGCAGTGTGGAGTTGGATAATGGAGATAAAGCTGTCCGGGAATACGTCCGGCATCCCGGCGGGGTGGCGGTTGTGCCGGTGGTCGGCAATGACGTGATCCTAATCCGTCAGTTCCGGATTACGATCGAGCGCGAGCTCGTGGAATTGCCTGCCGGTCTGCTGGAGCCCGGAGAAGAACCAATTGTCTGTGCGGCACGAGAGTTGGAGGAGGAGATCGGCTATCGCGCCAGGCAGCTTATTCCACTTGCTTCCTATTTCTCTTCCGTCGGATTTGCAGACGAGCGGATGCACATCTTCCTCGCGCTGGACCTTGAGAAAACGGCACTCAACCGGCAAGCCGAGGAACGCATTCACGAAGTGATGATGCATGTAGAAGACATTCGAAAAAAACTGGCCGCGCAGGAATTCGAGGATTCAAAAACCATCATCGGGTTGAGGGAGTACCTGGCGTACCTGGATGGAACGCGTGAAGAATAATCCCGCAGTAAGATTTGCGCCTGGCAGAACGCAAAACCATGTAGAATTGTGAGAACGAAAAACCCAAGGCATAGGAAGCAGGAACATGGATCAACCGAATTTACCTCCAAATGTCAATTCCGATGTTTTGCCAACCAGTACGCTGGCGATTGTTAGCCTGGTTTCTGCAATTCTAGGTTTTACGATTGTCCCCGTGATCGGCACGATCGTGGCGCTCATCACGGGCTATATGGCGCGCGGAGAGACGCGTTCCATCCCGGCTAAGGTGTCAGGCGATGGACTGGCAACGGCAGGAATCATCATGGGGTGGGTACAGGTGGCGCTGCTGGTCATCGGTATTTGCTGCACGATCGCCTATTTCGTATTTATTGTTGGGATCTTTGCTGCCTCGGGCGGTCAATAAATATCAGGCTATCTCTTATCGGACAGAACATTACGCGTTAGAATTAACAGATGAGATGGGGAATTAACCGCCAATCACTACTACGAAAGGAGAAACGGCTATGGGTAACGCTGGCAAAAAAGATAAAGGCAGCAAGGAACAGAGAAAGAAGCCGAAATTGAATATCAAGGAGAAGCGCAAGCAGAAGAACGAAAAGAAGAACAAATAAATATCGACAACGATATTTCTGCGTGGAGACACTAAGAGTCTTGCTCTTAGTGTCTCTTTAATTTTCATGCCGTGGCTCGATTTGTATGGCTCAGAGTCCCACTTGCCGCGCCCACTGGGTGAGTGTGCTCAGAAAGTCCGTAACCAGGTTTGGTGGAATCAGCCCTAACGCACTTCCGCCAAAGTAAATGAAGAAAAGAGCAATCAGAACGAAGACGAAAAAGCCCCAGGGGGAGGATGACTGTTCCTGAGCGTGCCGTGCACGCTTGCGCTTAGGCTTATCCTCACTCTTTTCTTCAGAACGCTCTTTTGCCTCCGGCTTATCGTCCTCCTCGTCTGGATCCTTCTTGAGGAGGTACGACCTGTGGGAGAGTCCCTTTCCCGGTAGATTGGTTGTCTGCATTACGCCGCGCCTGCTGACGTTAACCTTTACGCCGGGAAAAAGGGTAAATTGTCTATGAAAGCGAATAGGCATAGAATCCTTCCTTCAGATGATCCTCCAGCTCCACTAACGGAATCTCCACGCACACGTTATTGCACGAATGCACTCAGGGAGCCACAGTGACGGTGAACGCATCCGGCAGCACGGCAAAGGTATTGTTGGGGTTGGTCACGCGCACATCCCAGACCTGTGTGGTCGCGCCGGTTCCGACCGCCGTATTCACCGTGATGACGATTGTGTTGGCATTGACCACCTGAATCCCCGTGACCTGCGGCGCGGTTCCCTCTGCTCCCTCGAACCTGACGATTGCACCGTTGGCGAAGGCTGTGCCGCTCACCGTTACATTGACAGTCGTGTTCGCGGCTGCTGCATTCGGCGTAAGACTTAGTATGTTCAGTTGTGCACTTGTCGGTGTAATGGTAATGGTCGGGACTGAAGGCGCTGTGGCGGTCAGGGTAACAGTTGGAAGATTGGGTGTGGGTGAAACCTGTGTATTGGTCGGCAGGGGTGTCACCGTGACAACGGTCGCGGTTGGCGGGACCGTTGTAAACGTCTGCGTGATAGTAGGAGTGGGGGCGGTCGGGGAAACGGCAAGCGTGGGCGAAGGGATTGGGGAGGCGGTTGGTGTGATCACGATCGGGCTCCCGAATTCGCGCCAGCCCAGGTCGGGGGCTGTTCCGATAAACCCTGTGAGCGGACTCGCCGGGATGAGCTCTCCACTGGCTGCCATGTATTGCGTAACACCTTTATCGATTGCTGGTGAAGACGATTGCAGGAGCAAACCGCTAAAATCATCGTCCACGGTTTCCCAAGCGCCGTCTGCGCCAGGGTTCGGCGCGGCAACGAAGAGCGGATCCTGGCCCGTAATGTTGCCTGCTCCCAGCGTGCTTTGATCGGAATCCAAAGCGTTATTAAAGAATAAGGTATACGCGACAACCGAATTTGATCCTGGTGGTCCCTGCACTCTCCAGACACCCCGACCCACGGAATTGGCGATGATGTTATTGAAGGCGACCAGATCGTCGCCACCGGAAATGCCATGACTGTTTCCGTAGAACGTATTGTTAAATACGCGCACAGGTTCCACCATATCCGCGCCCGAAAAATCTTCCACCGGGTTGGCATTTGGCATAAGACCAATGCCCGCCTTTTGACTGTTGGCGATCAGATTCCCGATGATCACAAAACGACGGTTCGTGTTTTGCGGGTCGCCTGGATAATCAATCAGTTGGATGCCGTCTTCCCGGCTGCCGATGATCATGTTGTTCCAAATGTTCACATCGACGAGGGCGGGAGGAGAGGGCTTGTCCTGCAGGTTGACTTCGATTCCATCGTCGGTGGCATACAGGATACGGTTGTTCTCGATTAATAGGGGTCGGTCTGTGTTATCCAGATGAATGGCATCATCCCCCGGTTTGAAATAAACATTATTACGATTGGCGCCGCCCGCTCCCCACTGATAATGGACCTGATCGGAAGAAGCCAGGAAAAGATTGAACTCTACAATAAACGGCGACGAGGATTGGATGCCAACATTGTTACTCCTAATCACAAAGCCGCGCACCGTAGGCATTTGCGTAAGGTTGGGAGGGATTGTGATAGCCACGCCGCCCCCACCCTCAATGACCGTCGTGTTGTTCGCCGGGTTGACTGAGTCGAAGGAAGCTGCCGTCAGAATAATTGGCCGGTCGAGAATCAGGTTTTCGCTATACGTACCGTCTTGCACCTGGACAATATCCGCTGCCCCGGCTGCATTGATCGCTGCCTGGATGGTGGGATAGTCCTCTGGAACTCGAAGGACAGTTGCCGCCTGTCGTTGTCGGTTAAGTGCCAGGACTCCCGCAACGACACCAATGATCAGGATACAAAAAATTATGACCATGATGGGCAGAAGGCTGGCTTTGAATTGTCGCTCGTGCATTTGTGCCTCCATAGCTCCCAGCTTCAAAGAAATGAGCTTTCCCTGCCCGGAATAAAGGAAATAATCGGAACGGGAGCAAAATAACAGCGTTTCCTGCTTTCACTCCACAGGAGTACGCTTCACCCTGTAAAACGATTTCATACTGGAGTTGTTCTTTCCTTGATTTACTTTGTTTTAATCAGAAATGAGCAGATTTTTAAACTCCTTTCAGTTGCCTCTTAGATTATTTGTTTAGGATTAGATTCATAGCCTGGGGATGAATTCATTAATGTTTCTACATCAACGCAAAAATTCAAGAATAAGATTTGAAAGGAGTAAAAGTATGTTTTTGGCTCAAATTTCCAGCCGGCGTTCGCTTCTCATTTTGATGTTGATTGCTCTCAGTGTTTCCATGATCGCCGCCGCACCTCTCAAAGCATTCCCGAATGTGATTCCGCTTCCGGATGGTTTCCAGCCGGAAGGTATCGCCACGGGAAAAGGTCACACCTTTTATGTTGGGTCGATTCCCACCGGCGCCGTCTATCGTGGTGATCTGCGGACCGGTGAAGGCGATGTTCTTGTTCCCGCCCAGGAAGGACGCGCGGCGATCGGGCTAAAGTACGATGAGCGCACGGGATTGCTCTTTGTTGCGGGCGGCCCCACGGGTTTTGCGTATGTATATAATGGGGAGACAGGTGAAAATGTTGCCGAGATCCAGCTCACGACAGGACCCGCTTTCATCAATGATGTTGTCATCACTCAGGATGCAGCCTATTTCACCAATTCGCAACAGCCTGTGATTTATCGGGTGCCGTTGAGAAATAACGGCAAACTGCCTGGTTCGCCCACTGTGGAAGAAATTCCTTTGAGTGGGGATTACGTGTTCACACCGGGTGCGTTCAATGCGAATGGGATTGCCGCTACACCGAATGGCAAGACCTTGATCATTGTCAACAGTGTGGACGGTTTACTGTATAACGTGGACCCTGACACTGGCGAGGCAACGCTTATTGACCTGGGTGGAGATACCGTGCCGAATGGTGATGGTATTTTGTTACAAGGCAAAACTCTATACGTTGTGCAAAATCGTTTGAATCAGATTGCTGTGGTGGAACTGAACTCGGATCTCACAGAAGGCACGATCGTTGATACCATCACGGATTCAGACTTCCGCGTGCCGACCACCATTGCCCGTTTTGGCAATTCACTATATGCAGTCAATGCTCGCTTTGGCACCACACCCACCCCTGATACGGAGTACGAAGTCGTGCGCGTTTCGAGATAATGAGAAATTGAATCTGAGCGGCTCTCCTGAGGGAGAGCTGCTCAGATTATTTAATGTTCGACCGTTTGATTTTGCAGGGCAAACGCGGCAATACCAAATGCGATTGCTACATTGAACGATTTCTTTTCCCCGCGCATTGGAATATAAAAGATCTGGTCGCATAGATCGAGCAATTCGGGGTCAATTCCTGTCACTTCGTTGCCGACGATCAAAAGCTCGCCCTTGCTCTCGTACGCCACGTTTTCGGTATATCCTAGCTCCACCGCGCGTGCATCCTCCTCCAACCCATAAACCTTCCAACCTTCAACTTTTAAACCCTTAACCAAATCCACTGCGTCCTTGTGATAGGTCCAGGGGACAGAATCCTGCGCGCCGAGTGACGTCTTGATCACAGCCTCATGATCGGGGGTAGGTGTGATTCCGCATATATAAGCATGGGTGTATCCAAAACCATCCGCGCTGCGCAGGATTGAACCGACATTCCACGCCGAACGGATGTTATCGAGTAGAACCGCAACGCGCTTTCCACGTTGCTCTTTCTGGCGATTCAGGGCGCGTGTTTCAACTCCCAGCCCTCGACTAATCACAACCCGCGTCTCCCCGATACAAACCGGACACCGCGTGCCAAAGGGATGATTCTCAATCAGGGGATAGCGAAGTCCGCAGGTGTTACAGATCCTGATCTCGTAAGAACGGATTGGCATGAGGTGATTATACATGCTACAATTTAGACATGCATCGGGTGGTTCCAGAGCTGATCGTAGAAAATTTTCGAGAGGGACATTACAGCGGAGAGTTTCAGGCTGTCAGCATGTTCCTTGATCTTTCGGGGTTTTCCACCATGACCGACGCGCTGATGCAGCATGGCCAGCACGGCGCGGAAGCACTTGCCGGGTTGATGCACGGCTTGTTTGACCCGCTGGTGGAAAGTATCTTTGCGTACGGGGGCAAAATCGTGGGCTTCGCTGGGGATGGAATTATGGCGTTATACCCCGTGCAGTCGGACCTGAAAGCGACCGCTTTACAGGCGCTCACATCCGCAGACGTCATTCAGAAGAGGTTTCGAGAAAGGCCCACGCGGCAGACCATCTATGGTGAGTTTTCGATTTTCGCTAAGATCGGTTTAGGAAGCGGTTCTGTCTCGTGGGGAATTCTGCGCGCTTCACACGGTGATCAGGCAGCCTATTATTTCCGCGGCAGTGCGGTGGATGAAGCGGCGGATGCGGAGCATCATGCGAAGGCAGGCGAGACTCTGCTCACGCCACCTATGTATGACCTCCTGCGCGAGTCCATCCTGTCAGCTCCGCGTGACTTGTTGCGCTGTTTTACTGGCTTTTCTGTTGAAACGCCACAGCCAGCCCGAGTAGAGTTTCCTCCCGTCGATTTGAGCGTTGCCCGGTATTTCATGCCTGAGGACGTGATTGTGAATGACGTGCGCGGCGAGTTTCGCCAGGTCGTCAATCTGTTCATGCGCTTCCCGGACCTTTCCAACGAAGCGTTGCAAAAATTAATGAGTACGGTTTTCGAGCTGCGGACTCGCTATGGCGGGCTGGTAAGCCGCCTGGACTTCGGCGACAAAGGCTGCAACATGCTCATGCTATGGGGGGCGCCTGTGGCGTATGAGAACGATATTGGACGCGCGCTCAATTTCCTGCTCGACCTGAAAGCGGCGGTTGATTTCCCCATCACCGCTGGTGTTACGTATTACATATCGCATGCGGGATACCTGGGAAGCTCCTTGTATGAAGATTACACCTGCTATGGCTGGGGCGTGAATCTCGCCTCACGTTTTATGATGAGCGCGCAACCGGGCGAGATCTGGGTCGACGACCGAATTGCACGACGAGTCTCCAGAAGGTTTGAGCTCGATTATGTAAGCAGCCAGATGTTCAAAGGGTTTGCGGCGGAACAAAAGGTATATTTGTTACGCGGCTATACACAGACGCTCGACCCCGCTTATCAGGGGCAAATGGTGGGGCGTGAAGAGGAATTGGCAAAGATGGCTCACTTCACGGAGCCACTCTGGCAGGGCAAGTATGCAGGGCTGCTGCTCATTTCCGGGGATGCTGGCATGGGTAAGGGACGACTGGTCCATGAATTGCGCTCGTCCCTTCGACAAAAGGGGAAACGAGCTCTCTGGGCGATCTGCCAGTCGAATCAAATTTTGCGCCAGTCATTCAACCCGCTGCGCAACTGGCTGTTCCGGTATTTCGGAATTTCCCGCAACCAGCCCGTGGAGGAACATCAGCAGGCCTTCGATGCAAAGCTGGATGATCTGCTGGATACCATTCCAGACTCGGAACTGACGCGGGAGCTTCAACGTACGCGTACAATTCTGGGCGGATTGCTCAACCTGCATTGGGAAGATTCGCTGTACGAACAGTTGGATGCGGAAGGTCGTTACAACAACACATTTCTGGCATTGATTGCGCTACTCAAAGCAGAAAGTTTGCGCCAGCCGGTCATCCTATTTTTGGAAGACTTTCAATTCACCGACAGGGATACGCAGGAATTTTTGCCGCGGCTGAAGCGCGCGGTGCTCGCGGCGGGGGAAACCTATCCCATTGCCATCCTTGTGACTACCCGCCCGCCCGGGCATGGACTCACGAAAGATCTGATCGATGCGCGCATTGATTTGGGCGCGATCTCTCCGGAGGCGATGTCGCAGCTGATCGAGATCAGCCTGGGCGCTGCGCCTGCTCCAGACCTGGTGGATTTTCTGGTGCAACGATCCGAAGGAAACCCATATTTTGCCGAGCAGATCTTGCGCTACCTGCAGGAAGAAAATCTGATCGAGACGAGCGAGTCCGGTTGGAGGTTAGTTCGAGAAATCGAGGAAGCCTTATTACCTGGCGATATCCGCTCGGTCCTAGTGGCGCGGCTCGACCAGCTTGGACGCGGCGTAAGGGAAAGCATTCAGATGGCTTCCGTGCTAGGGCGGGAATTCGAGATTCCCCTGCTGGAACACATGTGGCGTGATGACGACCTGTTGCATCGCTATATCAGCGAAGCGGAGCAGGCGGCTGTCTGGAATCCATCAGATGATCTGCACTATATCTTCTCGCACGGTCTTCTGCGTGATGCAGCTTATGAAATGCAGATGCAAGCCAGAAGAACGGAGCTTCATGCCCTCGCGGTTGAGGCACTGGAACACTATTACCGCGACAATCCAAATCGTTATGCAGAGCTTGCTCATCATTGCAAGTATGCAGGGCTCGCATCAAAAGCGCAAAAATATTACACCCTTGCTGGCAAAATTGCTGGAGAGTCATACCAGAATTATCAGGCAATTAAATACTATAAGCGGGCGCTGGCGTTTACTCCACTTAATGATCTTAACGCTCAGTTCGATATATTGATTGAACGAGTCGAGGTGTTCCATCGTGTTGGCAATCGTGCTGCACAACGAAGAGATCTGGAAATACTTGAGGTCTTAGCAGCACAACTAAATGACAAACAACGCTTGGCGAAAGTTGAAGTTAAGAAAGCGTATTACTATTATCATGGACTCAGCGATTATCAGCGCGTTATTCGCCATTCTGAGCGTGCTTTAGCTTTAAGTGACACGAGTATCGGTATTGAAATCGTGATTGATGCGTATCTTTTATTGTCAAGTGCTCATTGGCGGCTTGGTAGCTTATATGAGGCTATGCAGATTGGCAAAACCTGTCTTGAACTAGCGCGAAGTTCGGGTGAACGACTGCAGGAAGGAAGAGTATTGTCTGTCTTGGGAATGGTGGCTGTTGAACAAAATGATTATGAGTCAGCACAGCATTATTTGGTAACAGCGGTTCATATTGCACGCGAGATACGGAATACAGATTTGGAGGGCAGGGCACTAAACAATTTGGCGATGTCAGCGAGCGTCCTTCGAGGTGATTTTGCCCTAGCCCGCGATTATTTTGAGCAGGGATATTTCATTATGCATAAGCGCGGTGACCGTGCTGCGGAAGGTGTGGGAATGGTGAATCTAGGTTATGCGGCTGGAATGATGGGGGACTTTGAAGCAGCTCGAGCATATCATCAGCAAGCTTTATTAATTGCGCGTGAGGTTGGTAACCGTTATCAGGAGGTATACACGCTGATCAATCTGAGCGCCGTTTCTGGAACACAAAATGATGTAAAAGCTTCGATTGATTACGCTAAAGAGGCATTGACGCTCGCTAGACTTATTGGTGACCGATCCGGTGAGGCTTGGGCACTGTTATACGTTGGACATGCCTTACAGTCGCTAAAGGAGTTTGCACAGGCACGTGAGGCTTACAACACATCTATCTTGATTCGCAATGAACTTGCGCAACCCAACATGGCTACAGAGCCAACAGCAGGTTTGATAGAAACAGCGCTGTCAGTGGAAGACTTACCTACTGCTATGCAAAGCGTGGAAACCATACTCATGCATTTGGCAAATGGGGGTACATTTGATGGCACCGAGGAACCACTTCGCATTTATTATGCATGTTACTTGGCGCTCGAGAAAAATAAAGACCCACGGGCTAGCGATTTGCTTGCTCAGGCAGTTAGATTGCTTGCTTCGCAGGTCTCAAAGTTACGAGATGATATATCGCGCCAAATGTTTGTGGAGAATGTTCCGTGGCGCCGGGCGATTCATCAGGCTGAGGTTAGGGATTTTCCTGACTTAGGGACCTGATCCTACAGGCGGATCACCCACGTTAAGTGTAAACCTGACCTTACCACTGTTTCCGATGGGAGTCGTCTGCACCTGTTGAGGAACTGGATTATCCGGCATTAATACATACAGCAGCTGATCAGCTGGTAATGCCTGCAGCGTAACCGTATAGCTCACATCTTCATTCTTTCGAGTTGATTTTTCTCGGATGCCGAAGTTGTTGAACCAAGTGACACTGCCATCTGGAATTAGAGTAGGTTCATCAGGGATGGGTTTGCTGTAAGCTTCATACTTATCGTCTACATCGATCTCTACGTCTGGATCCGTGATTTTGTTATTTCCTTTCCCTTTGACCTTATACTTTTCGTTTGCCATCTTATCCTCCTTTGTGATTTGATCCCCAATTTTGCGTATTATTTCCTTATTGGGAAATATACGCCATACTTTCATAAACCCCATCCACACAGGAAAGCCTCGTCATTTCGGAAACTTTATAATCCCATTGAGTTGTATGCGCTACATTATTTTCCATAAACCCTACGGAGTTCTCTCCCAATTCACGGATGAAGGCACAGGTCATCCTACGCTAAAGCAATACATTGATGTGCCAAACGTCTATACAGCAGGTCGCTTGGACCGCGATAGCGAAGGTTTGCTTCTCCTCACCGATGATGGTTCGCTGATCAAGCGGTTGACGGACCCTAAGCACCATGTCGAGAAAACGTACTGGGTAATGGTAGAGGGGGATCTGACGTCGGAGAAGTTAGGCCAGCTGGAGAGCGGAATCCAGTTGAAGGATTATCGAACGCTGCCGGCGACAGCTCGCCTCATCTCTGATCCAAATTTGCCTCCGCGCTCCAAACCGGTCACTCCTCACGGTCCCACCGCGTGGATTGAGATCAAGCTGCGCGAGGGCAAGAAACGCCAGATCCGCCACATGACCGCGGCTGTGGGGTTGCCGACACTGCGGCTCGTCCGCGTGGCGATTGGACCTATTCATTTGGGGAAGCTGGAACTTGGCCAATGGCGTGACTTAACTCAAGATGAGATAAATTCCTTTAAGAAATAGTTGCATTTATAATCATTTCATGCCGCGCGCGTTAGTACGAGTAGGTGCAATGGCATTGCTGGTGTTCGCTATTTTCGTTTTTACTTCCCCTTCACGCGCCGAACCTGTAGAAGAACCCACGCTTGCGGCTTCCTCATATGATCTCGTGAACGCGGTCAATGCCTTGCGCGCCTCGTTCGGTCTCGCCCCTTACAGTATCAGCCCCATTCTCATGTCCACTGCGCAAGCACAGGCGGATTTCATGGCTTCGACAGGGAATATGACCCATTCCGGTCCTGGCGGTATCGGTCTCACAGCGCGGCTCCTGGCGGCAGGGTATCCGCTGGCGGGTGATCTTTCATTAGGTGGTTTTCGAGCGGAGAATATCACCGGCGGTGACGAAACCATGCCCGCTGAAGCCGCTGTCGATCGCTGGACAGGCGATGCGCCGCACTTAAATACGATGGTCTCGCCAAACCTGACGGAGATCGGCGCGGGCGTGGCAATTAGCAATGGCAGAGTCTATTACGTGATCGATGCGGCCCGTCCGACAACTGCTGGGGAACTCCCGATTTTACCGACTCCGATCGGAGGA
>JAICRQ010000082.1 GCA_025966435.1 Anaerolineales bacterium
AGACGCCTATGGCTTGGAAAACGTGGAAACTGTGTACGAGACTGTCCCGGGTTGGAAGGAAGATATTAGCAAAGCAAGGTCATTTGAGGATTTATCTGCGAATGCGCAGACTTATGTAAAACGCATCGAAGAAGCAGCAGGCATCCCTGTGAAGTGGGTTGGGGTGGGACCGGAGAGAGAAGCGACAATCAGGAGATAAATACAAGAACTTTTCTTAACCATAAATAACAGGAGTTGTTGTCGTAGTAACAAAATGAAGAACAAATATTTTGATGAAGAAGAATATTATGTTAACAAGCTTTGGTTTCACTACCGAGGGATTATTTGCCGTGGAAACGGAGTACTAAGGTGGACACCCGAAAATGGTTTTCATTTAGTTGCCAAGATTCTAGCTGGAACTAGACCTGACAGAGTGGAATTTCGATCAATCGAAATAGTGAAACCGCTAAGAATAATGTTTGAAATCGCAACAACGTGGGGAAAGACAGTTGCAATGACGCCTTTACTAAATATAAGAGATTCTCACTTGTATTTTGACCAAACGTTTACAATAAATTTTGGTAGAGCAGTCTTTTTCAGCCATATTAATGAAAATCCTGCAATGAAAGAGGGATGGCATGGCTCAGGCGTTTATGAAGTTAGCCAAAACTTGCTGCTTCCAGATATCATTCACAAAGATACCAAGCTAGGAGATAAGCCATTTGGGAGCAGTATATCTAGAAGTGGATTCGATTATGAGGGAAAAAACGGCGAAAGCCTTTCAGGTGAGATACAAGACAATAAATACATCTATTTCAACTGGTCTTTACCTAAAGAGAGATGGTTCAAAGGTAATAGCTGGCAATTCGCCGAAGCATTACAAGATGCACTAGCAATTGTCTCAGGCAGTGTTGTGAGATTAAGGTATCACGAGGCATATCGTGGTCATCGAATTGCAAGAGAATTTAATGCGAGCGGAGACCAAAGATCCCTTGGAATAATTTTCCGGTTCTTTGATTTTGACATTATTCCTAAAGAGTTAGTTGGACATTTAGCACTTTACCTTTCTGAAAAATGTGATGGTGAGTTCATGATTAGAAAAATGTATTGTCAAATAGTTGATGCGGCAAATCAAAAATCAGATGCGGGTAAGGCATTACTGTTATCAACAGTACTTGAAGCCTCACTACGAACACTCTACAAATTGCCATATGTTTCAGGTAGATCATCACATGAGGATCCGTTTAAGCTCTCTAAAATATTAAGACAATTTCAAACAGAGTACTTAACAGGTAGCCACGATTCCAAATGGAAAAAGAAAATCGACGTGGTAATTGAAGCCTATAAAAGACTAAGACATAGATCTGCTCATCCGGACTGGATAACAACGCAGGGAGGTATGATGTCAGATTTAGAAATCGAACAGTCAATAAACGACATGATTTTGTTGAGTCGTTTCTATGGTTACATGATTTTGGCTATTTCAGGAACTAAGGATTTGGAACCCCAATTCCCAGTTCCATTCTCAAACTGGAAGCCCATTATGACTATGGAAACAACATCAAAAAAATCAAAGGACGAACAATATTAATTTCCTTACGAAGGTAATACATCTTTGTTCCCAGTTTGTCTTTTTCTTACTTATCGAAATGTAGGATCGCCAGATTTCCGTCAAACGCCATGGCGAGTTTCTCCGGCAAAACGCCCAGTGTATCTGCCACCCGTTTGCGGGAGCCAAAGCCGGGGACAACAATGAAATTGCTGATACTCTCGTCTTCCAATAGTCCGGGCTCCAGTTGTCTATCGAGAGTCTCTACCTCAATTGGGTGTTCACCGTCTATCGCAAGAAGCAAGGAGTGAATAGACTGCAGATAGCTCGCGTCGGCGCGGACGATAAGGGGCACATTCAAGGCTTTTGCAAGCGCGAGATTTGCCTCGAGCATGCGCCGCAGCGCGATCGGCGGCACCACTTTGGGCGGAAGGAGAAACAGGACGCGCTGGTTGCCATTCAGAGGGACAGAAATTTTTCCCACTATGACGGGCGTGTCGGAACCCCAGATCACCTCATCCAGCACGGAGCCCAGTAAAGACTCACGCAGAGTCCGTTTGCCGCGCCAGCCCATCAGGATGATCGTTGCGTTCTGTTCCTGTGCCGTGTAGAGAATCCCTTTCGCATCCGTATCTGCCAGGCGCGGAATCAACTCGATCTCAGACTGTGGGTCGTTCAGGATTTCAGGGGTACGCCCCAGGAGATCGCGATGAAGGGCAAATTCATTTTCCTGTTTGCTGCCGGCTTTCACAATATTGACCGCGATCGTTTTTCCATCGTTAACCTTTGCCAGTAAGGTTGCCAGCCCGATCAACTGTTCCTGCGACCGCGGATCGATGATGGGAACAAGGATGCGCTCGAAAAGGGGAGAAGGCTGGTCGTCTTCAGAAGCAGTTTGAAGGTTGGTGCCGAAGCGCTGGACGATGAGCGGGGATGTAATCGACGTCAGCAGGATCATCACGATCGCAGCGTTGAACAGAGTCGAGTCAAACAACCCGGTGTCCAGCCCGATGATCAGAGTTGGGAGGGTGACGGCTGCCTGGGCATGAGAGAGCCCGTAGGCAGTCCAGAATTCATTTTTGGTGTATTTGAAGATGCGGGCGGTGATCCAGGCTGCGATCAGCTTAGAGACGTAGGCAACGACCGTAACCCCAAGCGCTACCACAATCGTCTGGCGGTTTTCCAAGAACGTGAACGGGTTTGTGATCATGCCGCTGTACAACAAAAACAGCGGAATAAAAAAAGACTCTCCAATGAAGACGACATGTCCGATCACAGGGCTATGCCTGGGAAGCGTCGCGTTGATGGCAAGCCCTGCCAGGAACGCGCCGACCACCTCGTGTACGCCGATCAACTCGGCTCCCAGCGCGGCGACGAAGAGGACCACCAGCACAAACTGAAACTCGATCGCCCGTTCACTAAAGCGCCGAAAGAAAATCTTTCCGAGCCGTGGCAGACCCAAAATGATAAGCAGTGTAAACGCGCTCAACAGAATGAAAAGCTGGACGAAGTAACCCAGATTTACATCACCTGTTTGTGCCCCGAGCACAACCGCCAGAACAATAAACGCGCCAATGTCCGTAAGGACGGTCGCGCCCGTTGTCACGGCGACGGCTTCATTCCGAGTGACCCCCAGCCGGGTGAGGATGGGAAACGCGATCAATGTATGAGAAGCAAAGGCGGAGCCCAGCAGGATCATCCCCAGCCAATCCAGCCCCAGGAGCCAGCCGAGTCCCATTCCCATCAATTGCGGCATAAGAAAAGTGAAGAAACCAAATATGATCGAACGATTGCGCACTCGCAGGAACTGGTTGATATCCACTTCGAGCCCCGCGCTAAACATCAAATACACGAGCCCAATGGTGGACAAGAATTGCATACGGTCGCTGTCTTGGATGAGTCCCAACACATGCGGACCGATGAGCATCCCACCCAGAATAATGCCAATGATGCCTGGCAAGTGCACACGTTCCGAGAGCAGCGGCGTCACCAGGAGGATACTCATGATTAATAGAAAAAAGGCGACAGGTTCCTGCAGATCGATCATACGGTGACTCCCAGGGTAAGGCTTTCTGCATTTTACACCTGCTATAGCCAAGTCCCTGCCCATCAGTAGGGACTTTTTCTATTTTGCTGGACGTGCTTTTAGTATATAAAAGTGAAGATCCATTCTTGGAATTTATTTAGCAACAGGAAGATAATTTCAGATCATCAAAGATTGGTTGTAAGATGAAAAAGCTACTATCAAATCTACTTACTCTCTTCAAACTTAGCTTCCAGGATTGGAAGGAAGACAAGGCTTCACGTCTCTCGGCTGCGCTTGCCTACTATACGATTTTTTCTCTGGCGCCCATGCTGCTGATCATCCTTGCCGTAACGAGTATTTTTTGGTCGCGGGAGGCTGTGCAAGATCAGGTCTTCAACCAAGTGGAGGGTTTAGTTGGGACAGAGGGTAGAACATTCATCTCAGACCTGCTCACTAGTGCCAGCAGTCCGGCTCGAGGCATCGTTGGAACGATCATAGGGATCATCACACTGTTGTGGGGTGCTCTGGGTGTTTTTAATGAATTGCATAACGCTCTCAATACCATCTGGGAGGTGGAGGAAGAAGAGAATACAAAAAGTGGATTCATAGAGGGGCTTAAGAAGCTCCTCTTCGGGCGTTTGCTCTCCTTTGGCATGATCCTTGGCATTGGGTTTCTGCTGCTGGTTTCCCTGGTCATCAGCGCTGGGCTATCTGCCGCGCAGGAGACAATTGGGAATGCCATTCCTCTTTCCGAGATTCTTTGGCAGATATTGAATTTGATCATATCCGTTGGAGTCATTACTGTCTTATTTGCATTGATCTTTAAGTTCCTGCCAGACGCTGAGATCGCGTGGCGCGACGTCTGGCTGGGCGCCTTTGTCACTGCCTTGCTATTTTCATTGGGTAAGTTTCTGATTGGGCTTTACTTAGGGAATAGTGCTGTCGGGTCCTCCTTCGGCGCGGCTGGTTCTTTAGTACTACTGTTGCTATGGATCTACTACTCCGCGCAAATCCTGTTGTTCGGTGCGGAATTTACGCAGGTCTACGCAAACCAGTTTGGCTCGAAAATCGTGCCCGAGGGAGAAGAAGTGGCTGTACACGCTACAACTCCGCAGACCGGGCGCCAACCGTCCAGAGACCTCAAGCCCCGGCTCCCGGCACCTGCCGCTGCTGCGATTACGCGGCGGGAAGGCAGGCTGGAATACCAGAATCAACAAACAGCGCGGGTGTTTGTTGGGCTGATGGCTGCGTCATTTTTCACAGGAATTCTGACCACGATCGTTGGTCTTCGGAGGAGGTGATCCCCTAAATTCAAGCGAAACCCTTTATCTTTTGCAGTGTTCTTATTGTATAGAACATAGAGACGTAACAATCGATTTTTGTTATCGTTTCTATCAATGAGCGGGATGAAAGTCCCGCCCAGCAACAATTGACCAACCTATATTTTGATTTCCTCGGAGGTAAAAATGCTTACTAACATCATTGTATGGATCATCTTGGGAGCCATCGCTGGATGGATTGCAAGCATGATCATGGGACGGAACGCGCAGATGGGTGCTCTCGCCAATATCGTCGTGGGTATCATCGGCGCCATCATCGGTGGCTGGATTATGAGCGCCATGGGTGGACCGGGCGTTACCGGTTTTAATATTCCCAGCTTGCTTGTCTCTATTCTCGGCGCGGTCGTCTTGCTCTTCTTGGTTGGCTTAGTGCGCCGATAAGCTGCAAAACAATATAATTGCCCGACAAAGCGCCGTGCATCAATTCATGCACGGCGCTTTTACATTGGGAAAACGGGATCGGGTAGTTATAATTGACCTCCATGCCCACACTTTCCATCCTTTCCCACGACGCGGACGAATACAAGCGGTTAATTGAGGAGGCCCGGTTGCCAGGGCTCGAGATCGTAACGGAGCCTGCACAAAGCGACATCGTCCTCGGTGAACCGAAACGAATCGGGGATACGCTTCCACAGCTCTTGCAGTTGAAGTGGGCTCAGTCCATTTATGCGGGGGTCGAGCCGCTTGTGGATCCGGCACAGCGACGCGATTACGCTCTCACAAACGCGCGCGGTGTATTCGGTGCGTCAATGTCCGAGTATGTTTTCGCTTATTTGTTGTTTCATGAACAGAAAATTCTCCAGCGGATACATGCACAGCAATCCATGCAATGGCAGCGGCAGGAACCAGGACTCCTGCGCGGCAAGACGATTGGATTGCTCGGCGTCGGTTCCATTGGCGCGCACCTGGCGGGGACCGCGAAGCATTTTGGAATGCTTGTGCGAGGTTATACGCGCGGAAGTGAGACAAGTACGCAGGTAGACGGGTACTATCATGCCGAGGATCTACTGAAGTTCGTGGAGGGTTTAGATTATCTGGTCAGCATTCTGCCAAGAACAAAAGAGACCGATAAAATCGTGGATGCAAAATTGCTTGATGCTCTCCCCTCCCACGCTGTTTTTATCAACGTGGGGCGCGGCAATGCTGTGGACGAGTCAGCATTAGTCGGGGCGTTACACGAAGGCAAGCTTGCCGCGGCGATCCTGGATGTGTTCGAGAAAGAGCCCCTGCCTGAAGGACATCCTTTCTGGACAACACCCAACCTGTATATGACCTTCCATACATCAGCGATCAGTTACCCGGAAGATATTACAAAATTGTTTATCGAGAATTACCAGCTTTACATCGAAGGGAAGCCGCTGAAATATGTGGTGGATTTCGAGAGAGGATATTAGGTGGAGGTAGACAGGTAAACAAGCGACGTGGCAATATTTCCCTGCGTACTTCCCAGTGGAGAACTCATGACGGTAACACTCGATGAAATCCGGCAAGCCGCCGGACGGATTCATCCCTACATCCATCGTACACCTGTGCTGACCAACGAGAGCTTGAATACGAAGACTGGCGCGCAGGTGTTTCTCAAATGTGAGAATATGCAGAAGGTGGGCGCGTTCAAGTTTCGTGGAGCGTGCAACGCTGTATTCTCGCTCACCGAGGAGGAAGCCACCCGTGGTGTTTGCACGCATTCTTCGGGAAACCATGCTCAGGCATTAGCGCTGGCGGCAAAGATGCGCGGAATCCCTGCGTATATTGTCATGCCGGAAAACGCGCCATCTGTGAAGAGAAATGCGGTTGCCGGTTACGGGGGACAGATCACGTTTTGTGCACCAACTTTGGAAGCGCGTGAAGCCACGCTTAAGCAAATCTATCAAAGGACGGGAGCCAACGTCGTCCATCCTTACAATGACGAGCGCGTCATTGCTGGTCAGGGAACGACCACGCTGGAACTACTTGAGGATGTTCCGGACCTGGATGTGATCCTCGCCCCGGTAGGCGGCGGCGGACTGCTGAGTGGCACATCCATTGCCGCCACAGAAACGAAAAAAGGGATCCGCATCATTGGGTGTGAGCCGGAAATGGCAGACGATGCCTATCGTTCCGTACAATCCGGAACCATTGTGCCATCTATAAATCCCAAAACAATTGCCGATGGGTTGCTCACATCGCTGGGCTCATTGACATTTCAGATCATTCAAGAGCATGTCGCGCAGATCGTTACGGTCAGCGAAGAGGGAATTCTCGAGGCGATGAAATTCATCTGGGAACGGGCTAAGATCATCATCGAACCATCTGCGGCAGTGGCCGTGGGTGTTTTGTGGGAAAAGAAAATCGATCTTACAGGGTCGAAGGTGGGCGTGATTCTCAGCGGTGGCAATGTCGATTTAGATAAGCTTCCCTGGACATAAACAGAAGCGGCTCTACAATAAATAGATTTCCACAATCTCACCGGCAGATGACCCCGTGGCATCCGGGGGAATCCGCAACAGTCCATCTGCAGCGGCTAACGTAAAGATCAGGTTACTCTTTCCAAAAATAGGCTCCGCCAGAAATCTGGTGTAATTGTCCTTGTGGATAGCAATACCAGGATCTTTAGCCTCTCCGTGACTTTGCGTCTCTGCGGTGAGCTTAACGGGCCACCAATCCTCACGTCCGGATTGAGAGGGCAGGTTCACCGCTAATCGTGCTAACAGGCTGGGCTTTGGTCTTGGCAATAGGCTCAACAAGCGTTCGATCACCGGCACGACAAACAAATATCCATTCACGAGGGCGCTCACGGGGTTTCCCGGCAGACCGATCACCGCCTTTCCGTTGCATACACCCAGGATCGTCGGTTTGCCGGGGCGGGTATTAATTCCATGAACCAGCACACCGGGCTCACCCAGGGATCGAATCACATCTGCCGTCATATCTCTCGTCGAAGCAGAGGAACCAGCACTGATGATCAACAGGTCACATTCGGAGAGGGCGTTTGCGGCGCTCTCCCGCAATGCATCAAACGTATCAGGCACAATGCCATACAGCTTCGCGAGCCCCCCGGACTTCTCTATTACTGCCGCCAGTGTATAGGAATTGACATCGCGCACCTGCCCGGGTCGCGGCGACTGATGCGGATCGATCACCTCGTCACCCGTCGCGATCAACCCCACCCGGACCTTCCGGACAATATTGACCTCGGTAATTCCCAGCGCCATCAGCCCGCCGATCTCCGCAGGGCGGATCAGACTCCCTTTTTTCAGAACGGTTTCCCCCTGCGCCACATCCTCCCCAATGCGTATCAAGTTCTCGCCTTCTGCGACCGCGCGAAAGACCTCGATTTCCTCTGACGCTGCCCGTTGTGTGTACTCCAGCATCACAACTGCATCCGCGCCACGCGGCAGCATGCCGCCGGTGTGGATCAATGCACACTGACCTGCCTTAATCATGAATGTCGGTGCGTCTCCCATCGGGACTTCACCGGTGAGAGTCATGTACGCGGGCAGGGAGTCACTCGCCCCATGCGTGTCGCTTGCGCGCACCGCGTAACCGTCCACCGTGGATCGTTCGAAGTCAGGCAAAGGCTGCGAGGCGACGACATCTTCCGCCAGAGCACGCCCTAAGGAGGAGGAAACGTCAATTCGTTCCAATTCAGTAATGGGTTGGAGGATGTGGAAAAGGAGTAAGGCGCGGGCTTCGTCGGGAGGAAGCAAAGTTAAGAATTCAGGCATGAGGCGGAAGCAGTAATTAGCGATTCGTAATTGGTAATTGTTATCGTAACCAGAAGGTGAGGCTTAGGAAGTAAGCGGTGAGTCCAAATACAGAGAGAGCCGTCGCAGTAAGAAGCGTCCAATTGGTGGGTGCGCCCAGAGAAAGACTGCGGAGCTGGAAAATCTGGAACAGAGCAAAGGGTAGAGTCAGAAAGGCGGGCCAGATCAGGGAAAGCGAAAGCCCAAAAATAGGAGCTGCCAATAAGAACAGATAGGCGAGCAACACAAATAGATGATGAAAAGGAACTGCGCGCTCCCACCCCAGCCGCGTGAGCAGAGTGCCGCGGTTATATTTGCGGTCCGCGGCAAAAGCAGGAAAATTCATGACGATGAAATAGGCGAAGGCAAGACATGTGAGTGGAATGCTGACGAGCAGAAAGCGATGGGTTTCATCCGATTGAAGAATATATCCAATGGAAGGAATCACATACGCAAGATGGGCGGCGAGAACAAATTCCCCGAACCCGCGATTGACAAATCGGAACGGAGGAATAGCGTAGACAAGGATCAGAACGAGAGACAGCAAAAGAAAAAAGAGCGCAGACGTCGAAAGGTGATTATTGTTATACAGAATAAATGCGATCACAGCATTGGCTGTCAGTACAGCAATCGAAATATACAGGGCATTGTTGCGCAACAGGGTGCGGTCTTTGCGACTCTGGCCTTCGACGATCGGTTCATTTTCTGGACGGAAGACCTCTGCCAACAAATTCATGCTTGCCTGCGCCAAGAGGATGGCGATCAGACCTAACCAAAATGAGTCGGCGCGGAAGGGTTGGCCCAGATAATTGGCGATACTTGCGCCGAGAAAGAACGTGAGGGCGGCGAGGAGAAGGTGGAGAGGCCGGGTAAGGCGGAGAAGATTTCTCAAGCTATGATTTCCGATTTTGGATTTACGATTTCTTAAACACAAAGGTCACGAAGAACACTAAGAGAGAAGTCAGATATAAATTTTAGCTGACGAGAAACTCTTCCAATCTCTCTACCGCCTGCGGCAAATTCTTTCTTCCCAAGCCCAAGCGGAAATGGTCCCGCGAGTCCTCATATACCGAACCAGGCAAGAGCAGCACACCTGCTTTCTTTACGAGATCATCACAAAATCTTTCCACATCCCCGCCCAAATAGCGCGGAAATGCCATGGAACCAGCCTGAGGACGAACCCACGAGAACAGGTCTGCGCGGCGGGCGAAGAGATCAGCGATGACCGCAAGATTCTGCTGGATGATATTCAGATTCCGCTCGATGAGCTTGTGCCGGTTTCGCATCGCTACCTCGGCGAGGAATTCACTGGGTGCTGAGTTACAGATCGTGGTGTAGTCCTTGAGGGATGCCATCTTTTCGTAGATCTTTTTGTTCTTGGTCGCGATCCATCCAATTCGCAGACCGGCAAGCCCGTAAGTCTTGGAGGTGACACCCAGTGAAACTGCATAGTCTCCCAGATCACA
>JAICRQ010000052.1 GCA_025966435.1 Anaerolineales bacterium
GAGAAAAAATTGAGGGAAACCGAATCTCGACCCGGGCCACCACCGCAGTCGCACGATCTGCGGTCAGGGAATGTCCCCACTGACTGAAAGAGCTTGCAAGCCTATATAAAATAAATCAGGGACCAACGCCAGCCGGTCCCTGATTTATATCTTGCTCGTTATCCCAAGCCCTGGATACAGGCAATGGCATTGTTCGCATCGGTAATGAGTAGTTGAGCATCTGCCTGGCTGATCTTAGGTTTTGGTGCAGTGGCCAGTCTCTCGACAGATGTCTGGAAGTCGACCAGCTTGGCGACAGCGTCATCGTTCTTCCCTTCGGCCAGCTTCGTGGATGCGCCTACCAGCTTCGATTGAAGACCGGCGCGTGCTTGGTCCGGATTGTTTCCGCCAATGGTGACTCCGGCGAGATCGCTGGACGTCTGGGCGATGAGACTCTGGCATTCCTCGATGGTCTGCGCCTGGGCTGTAGAAGGGAAAGCAGCCAGTGCCAGTATTGCGACGAGCGCAAATAGAATCAGTTTTCTCACAGTTTCTCCTTTCTCGAACACAAACTTCCTAGAGTCAGTTTGTGCTCGTTAGTGCATGTACGCATGTACGTTGGAATTATACGGATGCATCCGCCCTGGGGATTTGAGGTTAACAAATACACATCCCCCTCTAATTTTTAATACAGGGAAAATACATGAAAATGATTAGAAATCTTAATTACCCCTTAACGCGCTGTGCTATTTCCCGTTCAGTTGTCCGTACGCTCCCACCCAAGGCTTACCCAGCCTGTGGTTTTTCGCCACTTCGATCTTGCTGAACTTCTGGGCAATCTGGGGCATGAGCATGGCGATGGTCGCCCAGTCATCGGCAAGGAGGGCGGTTTTCATTTTCTCGGCAAGCTGCCCGGTCCACATCCAATCCATGCGGAAGCGGTCCGCTTTGACCCAATAGCCCCTCTTCTCCCAAGCCGCCACAGACACATCGATCCCATCCGAGATATTCTTCAGGGCAATGGCAATAAAGGCTGCCAAGTCCCTGGCTTCATTCGTGATATCGGTTTGCTTTGCCAGCTCACCCACCGCCAGCAAAATGGCTTTTGAAAATCGGGTACGTTCTTTTCCTGCGGAATCGGGATTAATAATGGGGGACACGGAAGGAAGCTCTCCAGATGAGGTATGTGTAACCAACAGGCGGCGATTATACTCCTATTCTAGGCAGTGTATTCATTTTCTCTACAAGGATATATCCTGTAACTTATTTCCCATGAGATTGTCCTGTCTGATAGAGCCAGCAAGCCAATCATCATTCATCGGAGAAAGGATTTATTATGTTATTTGCATCGAAAGAAAAGGGGCAGGGACTGGTTGAGTACGCGGTCATTCTTTCATTAGTTGCTCTTATTGTCATTGCTGTCGTGCGGTTGATGGGCCCGCGCATTGGGGAAACGTACAGTTCCATTAGTAGTTCCTTGCCGTAAATCGCTCCCGCCCTTGGAGCCAGTTTGAAAGAGACCCTGCTTATGCAAGGTCTCTTTGATTTTGGGGTGACAGTTCGTCAATTCCTACATACCTTGCGTACCTTACGGTATAATTTTGCCGCTCCGCGAACGCATCATCTCACTACAATCCGGGAACGTGTCGGAACTGGCAGACGAGCATGACTTAGGATCATGTGCCGAAAGGCGTGAGGGTTCGATTCCCTCCGTTCCCACTAAATCACTGCGCTGTGATCGCGTCGAGCGCAGCGCGAAGAAACGAATTGAAGGGAATGACGACATTGAAAATCGATAAAACGTATGAAGAGAACCACGAAGCCAGATTGGTGGTGGAAGTGGAACCCGAAAAGATGGACACGTACAAGCGCCGCGCCGCGCGCCAGCTCTCGCAGCGTGGCAAGATCGCGGGCTTTCGCCCCGGCAAGGCTCCCTACGACATGGTTGTGCGCACGTATGGCGAGCAGCCCGTCATCGAGCAGGCGATGGACCTCTTTGTGGATGCCGAGTACTCGAACATCCTCAAGGAAGCCGGAGTCGAACCGGGCGCCGCCGGGTCGCTGGAGTCGATCGACTCGCTTGAGCCGCCGCGGCTGACCTTCAAAGTCCCACTCGCGCCTGAAGTAGACCTCGGGGATTATCATTCCATTCGCCTGCCGTACGAATGGACAGCTCCCGATGAACAAGCGATCGACGCGGCGGTGGAAGACCTCCGTCAAATGTACGCCACCACCGAGAACGTGGAGCGGGAAGCGCAGGAAGGCGATTACGTGCTCGTGGATGTGAAGTCGGAGACCACCGAATTGAACCGCACTGGCTTCGCCGCCATGATCCGCAAAGAGGATAGAGACACCGAATGGCCGTTCAGCGGGTTCGCGAAGCAACTGGCGGGTTTGAAGCCCGGTGACACCAGGACGATCGCGCATACCTTTCCGGAAGACTGGGAGGTGGAAGAATTGCGCGGCAAAGATGTCGAAATGGAAGTCACCGTCAAGACCGTGCGCGCCGTCTCTCTGCCCGAGCTGGATGATGAGTTCGCCAAGACGACCGGCGCCGGAGAGACGCTCGAGGCGCTGCGTGAGGCGGTCAAAAGGGATGTGGAAACACGCTCGAAGGCGGATTACGACGATAAATACTTTGTCGATCTGATCGAGAAGATTAAGGAAGGCGCAACACTGAAGTATCACCAGCACGCATTGGAACATGAAGAGGAACATGTGCTGGAAGATCTTAGCCAGCGGCTTGCTCAGCAGGGCATGGATCTGGACACCTACTTCAAGGTGCGTAATACCACGCGTGAGCAGTTCCTCGAAGAAGAAGTAAAGCCTGTAGCAAAGAAGCGCTTCGAACGCTCACTCATTCTGGATGACATCGTCCGACGTGAGAAGATCGAAGTGGACAACGCCGCCCTGGACGCGGAGTTCAACCAGACCCTCTCAACCTTGACGATGCAGGGCGTGGACTTGAGCAAAATCCGTGGTGGACGCCGCGGGCAGCAACGCGTGGCGCAAGCCGTCGCCATGGAATCGGCGAACCGTGTCCTCACCCGCCGCGCGTTGGATATGTTAAAGTCCATTGCTACAGGAGAATACGTCCCGCCGGAAGAGCGCCAACAGACTGAGGAATCGGCAACAGAATCGTTGGATAGTGAGTCGATGGACGAAGAAACAGAAGCTGCGGCTTCCCCGAGAGAAAAGCAGGAAGAGAATACTCCTCCAGAAACGCAAGTTTTGATCGAGCCGACGAATGAAGATGTAGAAGAAGATGCAAACGAAGACACGGAACCGGTTGTCGGTGACACTTCCGTGAGCCCGGACGCAAAGGCAGAATAATAGGTAAGGCGGGTTGCTTGCGCAGCACCTGGTGAGGGCAACCCGCCTTACAACAGAAATCCTGATAAAGTTTTAACGTAATTCCAATATGGAGCCATTATCATTGGCTAAATACAGGCGAAGCAGTCCTGTGGATAAAGGAGATGACATGATCCCTAATTTCAAAAGTGTAATTCCCATGGTAATTGAGTCTTCGGGCCGCGGTGAGCGCGCCTATGACATTTATTCGCTGCTCCTTAAGGAACGCATCATCTTTCTGGGCACGCCCATCGACGACCAGGTGGCAAACCTGATTGTGGCGCAGCTGCTGTTCCTGAACCACGAGGACCCGGAGAAGGAAATCCAGATGTATATCAACTCGCCCGGCGGCGTGATCTATGCCGGTCTGGCGATTTACGACACGATGCAGATGATCTCGAACCCGATCAGCACCGTCGCCGTCGGTGTGACCGCTTCCTTCGGCACTGTCCTTTTGACGGCTGGAACGAAGGGTCGCCGCTACGCCCTGCCAAATGCCACGATCCACATGCACCAGCCTCTCGGCGGCGCTCAGGGTCAGGCAACAGACATTGAAATCCAGGCAAAGCAGATCCTGCGCCTGAAGTCCTTGCTGCTGGGCATCATGGCCAAGCATACCGGCCAGCCCCTCGAAGTGATCGAGCGCGATAGCGATCGCGATTACTATCTCGAGGCGAAGAATGCCGTTGAGTACGGTCTCGTGGATCAGGTTCTCGAAGCACCAGAAAAAGTAAGTTAGTTGAGTCGTTTGATAGTTGGTTAGTCAAAGTCCGCCGATCTGGCGGACTTTTTGTTTCATATCATGTCGTTGCGAGGGAGTGGCGCTAGCTAGGGCGCCACGACCGACTGCGAAGCGTCCCTGTGGGAAGCAATCTCCTCGAACTAGCCTATACATGCTTTACGATATAATCCCCGCACGGAGGCTGTATGACGTTTTCCATCGTTGCCTGTGATCTCGAAGAACAAGCCTGGGGAGTGGCAGTCGCTTCGAAGTTCCCTGCCGTTGGAGCTGTTGTCCCGTGGGTGCAGGCGGAAGCCGGGGCTGTGGCAACACAATCCTTTGCCAACACCTCCTACGGCCCGCGCGGGCTGGCGTTGATGGCAACAGGTCTCTCGGCGCAGGAAACGCTCGAACGGCTGCTGGAGGATGATCCCGACAGAGAGCTCCGACAAGTCGGTCTGGTGGATGCGAAAGGCGGCTCCGCAACCTTTTCCGGAAGCGGATGTTTTGCCTGGGCAGGTGGTGTTTCGGGCGAAGGCTATGCTATTCAAGGGAATATTCTTGCGAATGAAAGGGTAGTCCCAGCGATGGAAGAGACGTACTTGAACACAGAGGGAAATCTGCCAACCCGGCTCCATGCCGCTCTACTCGCCGGTGACCGCGCCGGTGGCGATAAGCGCGGGCGTCAGTCCGCGGCAATCTATGTCGCCAAACCAAAAGCCGGCTATGGTGGCTTTGTAGATCGCTGGCTGGACTATCGTGTAGACGACCATGAAGACCCGGTGCCTCGCCTCGGCGAATTGCTTGAGATGCACGATCTATATTTTGGGAAGAGTCCCGATAGCGAGCGTGTGGAGCTCAAAGATCAGACTCTGATGCAAATGAGAGAAATTCTCACGAACACTGGTTATCTCAAAAACGGAAAAGAATTCACCCTTGCGTTCAATGAGTTCATCGGCAACGAGAACTTTGAAGAGCGTGCAGACCCGGAAGCAAAATGGATTGATGCTCCTGTATTGGAATATTTCGTGAAGAAATTTAGAAAATAATCATTGTTGTAGTGGCAGTTGTACTGCGGCTTGCCAGCCGTACAACTGCTGGCATAACACTCGAATTATGCTCCCTTCCCACATCCAATCCCTTATCATCGACATGGATGGCGTCATCTGGCGAGCCGATGTGCCGATCGGCAATCTCGCTGCGATCTTCGACCGCATCCGTGCGCGGGGGCTGAAGTTTGTCTTTGCCACCAACAACAGCACCAAGACCTCCAGCCAATACGTAGCACGCCTGACCGAGCTCGGCGTGGACGCAGAGCCGTGGCAGGTTGTCACCTCGTCGCAGGCGGCGGCTCACGCGATGGCACAAAAATTCCCACCGGGCACAAAGGTTTTCATGATCGGCGAGGATGGATTGCGTATTCCCTTGGAGGAAAGGGGATTCGAAATTCTGTCCACGGAAGATGCGCCGCGGGCGCAAGCTGTCGTGATGGGGCTGGATCGTGACGTCAACTTTCAGAAGGCGGTCGAGGCAGCATTGCTCGTGCGTCGTGGAATCCCCTTCTACGCGACCAACCCGGATAAGACATTTCCTACCCCACGTGGTTTGATCCCCGGCGCGGGTGCATGGTATTCCATCGTGACGACCGCCACCGGAGTTGAACCGATCGTGGCGGGTAAGCCATTCCCATTTTTGATGGATCTTTCTATGGAAAAGCTTGGTACCAGGAACGATGAAACGCTGGTGATTGGAGATCGGCTTGATACAGATATTGCGGCAGGGCAAGGTGTAGGCTGCCCGACGGCACTGGTCTTAACCGGTGTATCCACCAGAGAGCAGGCAGAGGGCTGGGCACCGAAAATCGATTTTATTGCTGAGGACCTGGCAACGCTGATCGGGTAGGCGAGATTGCTACGCGCTGAAACCAGAGAAAGAGTTAACTGTGCTGGTTTTCCCAGTATATGATCTTACCGTTTTCCACTTGCATCATCTCATTCCCCTTGCCAGCCTGAATAAAATTCCCGTCCCGGTAGACTTCCCATGAATACGTAACGATATTCCCGACATTTTTCACGTCACTGATCTTCGTGATATAGCCCCCGTTAATATAGCTCTGGAACACCGCGCGGAACATATGTTTTCCTGTGAAGTAGCATCTTCCGGCACAGGTTGCCTCGTCGTCCACATACACCATGGCTGTTTCCAGGTCTCCAGCTTCCAGCGCAGCCCAGAATGCCTCCACAACCCTAGCCGGTTGCCGCGGATCGCTGGTGGGTGTTGGCATAACAGTAGGAGCCGGTGTTGGTATTGACACAGTGCTCCCACACGCGCTCAGGATCTGCGACACAATAATAATTGACAGGCTGAAAAGAATGGCTTTGATATTCACGAGATCTTCCTTGATCGTTCAGAATTGTCAGGTCCAAAAGGCTTCCTGCTATAGACTATTTTAATGGAGCTATTGGTTTCTCTGCCTAACAGCTTCGTAAATAATCAGAGCCGTAGAGACCGATACATTCAAGGAATTCACTCTGCCCATCATGGGGATTTTGACTTTCACGTCCGCGTGGGACATCCAGAAGTCGGTGAGACCTTCGTCCTCTGTACCAACAGCAATGGCGGCAGCCTGCCGCAGATCAACGCCTGAATAAACTTGTTTTCCTGAAGGTGTGGCAGCAAGGATTTGGATCTCGTGCTTCTTTAACCATTCCAGCGCAGAGGCACTATCACACTCGACGGTGGATACGCTGAAGACAGCCCCCCGACTGGCGCGCACGACGTTTGGGTTCCATACGTCCACCCGCGGGTCACAGACCAGGAGCGCGTCCACGTGAGCGGCGTCCGCGGTGCGTAGGATCGCGCCGAGGTTGCCCGGCTTCTCGACGGACTCGGCAACAATCACGAGAGGCGAGTCACTTAACTTTAAATCCTCGAGGGAAACCTGCGGAATGGGAAAGACTGCCAGCCAGCCGTCCGGGTGATCACGGTAGGACATCTTTTCAAACACCGCGCGACTGAACGTGACTTGCTCCACGTCCGCGCTGCCTATGCTGAGTTGACGAGAAACCAGTTCCGGCGCGGAAAGGATCGTGCGAGGCTGGTGCCCAGCGGAAAGCGCGAGCTGAATCTCATCCCAGCCCTCGACCAGCATCAAGCCGTCTGCCTTACGCTGGCGTTTCTCGTCGCGCAACCGAACGATATGCTTGACGCGCGGATTCTGCAGGCTGGTGATGTCCATCAGGCGCGGCGAAGTCCCGTCCCTTCGCGGAACAGCACAAAGAGAATGGGGAGTCCAACCAAGAAATACGCCCCGACATAGATCAACTGCCCGGGCTTGAGCGCAAAGTCAAAGAGACCAAAATAGGCGAAGATTGCCGCCGTAATAAAAATGACCAGCGCGTAGGAAGCATAGGCATGGTTGAGAAGCACAGCAAGGCTCTTTTCCCAAATGAGAGGTAAAGCACCGACCGTGAGCGAAAGATAAAAGACCGCGAAGCTTCGCAGCGTGAACAGCGACATGACTTCCGGGAAAATCCCGCCGTTCGTGCCCACAGCGCCCACCTGTGCAAAGAGACCATACACGGCAAGCAACCCTACAATCATTACAAACCCCAGCGCCATGATTCGGTGAAGAGGTTGTGTAGCACGCCCAAAGTCCTGGCGCGCCGGGCGAAGTCGAAAATAATCAACGATTCCGACGATCGCCGTGATGACATTGATACAAAGCGTAATGAAATACAGCCATGCAATAGGGTGATCAAGAACCAACCTGTCGCGAAATGCAAAGAGGACCACTAATTCCGTGATGCCAAACGACCATAAGTAAAAAAGTGCCGGGTAGATAAGCTTCCAGTCCCAGCGGCTCGCACTGACGTATGCCAGCCAGGCATTTCCGATACACCAGCCGCCGATGGTCATCGCCATAAAGGGTGTGACGCTCCAGGCGAAAACCGGTGCCAGCTGCGTGGAAAGGAAAAAGAGAAGGACGCCGAGGATTGCATAGAGGATTGCGGTAAGATAGGTAAGCCAGCGCGAAGTATTCGATAACATGTCCATTCCTCCGTAAATTTTCTCTGTGACTTAAGAAAGTACGTTTCCGGCTACAGTTGTGATTTTACTTGTAAATGTATGCAGGGAACAGGCATTTCTGCCAATTGTTGGCTATACTTGCGGCGAAAAGGATTCCCATGGACAACCCAATCAAACTCACCGAGAAGTATGAACGCAATGGATGGCCTTCGCTCAAGCGGCCGGATCTCAAACCTCCCGAAGGCTGGAACTTATCTCTGATCACATCGCTCGAGCGGATTCGCTCGCACGCGCTCTCTCCAGACGGAGAATGGATCACATGCATAAAAGATGGCGAATCCCTTTCGGATATCTTCCTGATGCCGTCGAAGGGAGGCTGGCTCAGCCGTCTCACCACCGATCGTCCCCTCGCTGCCTACTGGGATGATGAGATCCCCGCCTGGTCTCCGGATGGGAAATGGATCGCGTTCGGGCTCAAAGGACATGTTCACCTGGTGCCGCGCGCAGGAGGCTTGCCAAAGAAGATCACGGACTTCGCCACCGCCGCAGGAGGTCCGCGCTTCATGCCCGATTCGCATAGACTGCTCATCTCCGTCGAGCGCAACGACGCGGACCAGTTACTTCTTACCGACCTCAACGGCAGCTGGCCCCGTGCCCTCACTACCGACACTCTCGGCGATCACTGGGACGCGCGTCCTTCACCTGATGGAAGGTCCATCGTCTACACCCTGCGCCGCTTCGACGATTTGAACCGGCTGGACATTGTGTTGCTCGAAATCGAAAGTGGCAGATCCATCACACTCTACGGCAAACCGTCGACGCGGGCGCTCTCCGCCAAATGGTCACCGGACGGGCAGTGGATCGCTTTCATTGCCCAGGAAACCGAGCGTGACGAAATCTATCTAGTCCGTCCGAACGGAGAAGGTCTGCACCAGTTGACCAATACCGGGCATGATGTCTTTCAATTCGAATGGTCACCAGATGGCAGGCGGATGGCTGTCATCTTCAACCGCAGCGGCGCGTTCGATTTAGGTTTAGTCGAGGTAGAGACTGGCGCGGTGACCGATCTGCGGACGGGACAGGGCTTCCATTCAAACCCTAATTGGTCGGGGGATGGTTCCTTTCTTACGTTTGAGTACGAGAGTCCCCTTCTGCCGCCTGATCTATATCGAATGGAGCTACCCAGTAAACAGGTCACGCAACTGACGTACTCAAATCTACCCGCGATGCAGAACAATAAGAAGGTAATGCCCGAAATTGTTGGCTACAAAAGTTTCGACGGTTTGGAAATCCCCGCGTTCTTGTATAAGCCTGAGACATCGAATGGCGCGGCAATTGTCTATCCCCACGGAGGACCAAAGGACCAGTATGGATATATCTGGGACGAGCTGGCACAGTATTTCGCAGCCAAGGGATACACCTACCTGGCGTCGAACTACCGCGGCTCAACCGGTTACGGCAAAAAGTTCGAACGCCTCAACTACGATAACTGGGGCGTCGGTGATACGCAGGATTGTCTGCACGCCGCGAAATTTCTGCGTGATTTCAAGGAGATTCGCCCGGAAAGCATAGGGATCGCGGGAGGCAGTTATGGCGGGTATATGACGATCTGTTCGCTCTCCCGCGACCCTGAGTATCTGTACGCATGCGGTATTTCGAAATACGGCGATTCCAACCTGGTCAGCTCCTGGGCGTTATGTGAAAAGCGTTTACGTCTCTACACAGAGATATTTCTGGGGCATCCCTCGGTGAACTATGGATATTACCTGAAAGGCTCACCAATCGCGGAGGTGAAAAACGTCCAGAAACCCGTGTTGATCCTGCATGGATTGCTGGACACGGTTGTCCCGCCGGAAGCATCGGAAGAATGGGTCGAGGCACTGAAGCGTCACGATAAGGTCTTTGAATATAAAACCTATGATGATGAGCCGCACGGCTTTCTGCGCCGGGAAAATCTTTATGACGTTTATGAGCGGATGGAACGATTCCTGGACTGGTATTTGTTGCCCCGATGACTGTAGAAGTTCAGATTCGGGGCGAAGTAACCCGAGATATCGAACAGATCGAGCAAATATTGCTCTCTGCATTTCCAACGGATGTGGAGACCAAACTCGTTGACGCGTTCCAGGCAAATGGCAAAGGGATCATATCCCTGGGCGCGAGCGATGGTGATGAGGTACTGGCTCATATCCTGTTCAGTCCGGTCACTACTACCCCACTAGGCAACGCCCGCGAAGGATTGCGGGTATGCGGAGAGCTTGGCTTTGATTATTGTGTTGTGCTGGGCAATCCACATTATTACCAACGTTTTGGGTTTGAGCAGGCAAGTCGTTTTGGTATACGAAACGAATATGGCGTGGATGAAGAATTTATGGTTCTCCGTTTTTCGGATTGTAATGTGTCCGGCGTGGTTCAATATGCGTCTGAATTTGGCAGGTTTTCTGTTTGAGCACTATATAAAGATAATTAAATCGTATCTGATTGGCTATGCGCAAATTAATGGAGGCTTTCATGACCAAATTCTTTAACTACGACGATATGACGTGGGATGCCGTTGCCGCGCTCCCACGCGATACGCCGCTTGTCCTGCCGCTCGGGGCGGGATACGATCTGAATTTGCTTGCCAGCCAATTAAGCAATCCGGCGCGCGTTGGGCTATTACCGACATTTCCGTTCGGTTGGCGCGGCAGCGGGCTCGAGGTGCCAGAACCGCTTCTCGTTCCATATATTTCCAACTTACTAGACAGTTTGCGTGATGACGGATTCTCGCGCGTATATTGTCTTGCACCCACAGGGATCGATCCGCAATCGCTTTTCCTAGGGCATTTTTCTGCCTCCTTTTTGCGCCTGCCTCATTCCACTCATCATATACAAAATGCACAGTTACCACCTGATTCAGAACGCGGAAAGGTGATCTTGATTCCTATTGGTCACACGGAGCAGCACGGCTTTCACCTCCCCCTCTCGGTCGATACTATTATTATAGACTCAATCGCAAAAGGCACAGCTAGCAAAGTGCCTACACGCAGTTACGCCTTGCCGGTGATGCCATACGGAGTCAGCACACACCGTTCATCATTTGCTGCCACGATTAACGCGGGTGGGCGTGCCTTCGAAGATTTCTGGCTGGCAGTGATCGATGTGCTTGTGGCGCGCGGCTTTGACCGCTTCTATCTGATAAGTGGACACGGTGGCAACACATCGTTCCTGGTTAATATTGTGAAATATGCGGGCGAACGTCACCGGCGAATCTTCTGCGCAACGACATGGCTGCACACGTCTGGCAGAATTGGCGCCGAGGCCTTAAAGAAGTATCGCACCTCACCGATTGGCGGGATGGGCCATGCCGGAGAATTGGAGACATCCTATTTGCTGCACCTTCGCCTAGACCTCTGCAAAATGGAACGCGTGGTCGATGAAGTCGATTTTGTTGCCACGCCGGATTACTACATGGACTGGATCGAAGGCGGTTCCCTGGTCGCAAACCCACCCTGGGATGATGACACCAAAACCGGCGCGTATGGCGCAGGGAGTCATGCCACTGCGGAAAAGGGTCGTCTTTGGCTGGAAGCTGCCATTGAGGAGAAGGCTGATCATGTCGAGCAAATCCACGAACAGCACGAGCGGCGCGAGAAAAGACGAAACGAAGGCTATGGATTATGGGGCACGTTCAAGAGCGCTTAAGCCATTCCACCGTGGATAAGATTTGCAGATTCACAGGAAAACGCGGGTTGTAAAGAAATGGACGCGTATAAAACTAATCCGCCCAACGTGTGACCGTTGGGCGGAACCTTATCTGTCTGCTTTCTGCGTTTCCCACAAGCGCCGGTCTTCCTTCTTCTCGGGGTCGAGATCGCGCGGGTCAATCTTGATAACTCTATGTCCATGTGAGGTCCACAAATCAGCCGCGAGCCTTCGGGCGTCGCGTTTGTGTCCTTGCGAGGCAAAGTACTGGCAGACGCGTGTCACATCGCGAAGGAAGATCGTCCACGAAGCAGGGTTGGATTCAGGCGGAACAACCTGCGGGAA
>JAICRQ010000282.1 GCA_025966435.1 Anaerolineales bacterium
CCAGCGAAGGCTGGATGATCTGATAGATCAGGATTCCCTCTGGAGGACGCGGTGTTGCCGATGCCATCGCGCTCGAAATCGCGGCATTGACTTCCGTTGATGTTAATGGTCGTGCGCCGGGGAAAAAGGCATTGTAAAGCAAGAGCGCCAGGAGGCCTGCCAGCACTCCGGAGGCGAATGGGAGCGTTTTCCTCACCCGCTCGCGCAATCGTGCCCATCGACGTCGCAGCTTGTCCACGGGACCACTACGCTTGTCACCAACTGATAAAGAAGGTTCGTTCATACACATCCATTCGTGGAACTTTGTAAATAAAGAACCATTATTTCACAAGCACTGGGTTTTTTCAGCTATCGGATCGAAAGCAATCTTATCAGGTAAATATAGAACTTTTCGATTAGACCATTATGAGAAAACTGTGGAACAAGCGCTATTTCTTATGAAGAGGAGGATGCAGCGACCAGAAGAATCTTACCTTACGATTCATATACGTCCGCCATCCTATTTTGGATTTCTATCTTCGAGCATTTCTGCCAATGCACGTAACCCTAGCGTGTATGAGCGCCAGCCAAAGCCTGTAATCTTGCCTTTGCACACTCCAGAAATCATCGAAGTGTGCCTGAATTCTTCGCGAGCATATACATTCGAAAGGTGCACTTCAATCACAGGAATCTTCATCGCAGCAATCGCATCCCGCAGAGCGATGGAGGTGTGGGTGTATCCACCCGGATTGAAGATCACGCCGTCTGCCCACGTTTGGGCATCCTGCAGCGCGTCAATCAACGCGCCTTCATGATTAGACTGAAGACATTTTAGCTCCGCGCCGAATTCTTTTGCTAGATCCAGTAGATGGCTATTGATATCCCCCAGCGTCATCGAGCCGTAAATCTCCGGTTCACGTGTGCCGAGAAGATTCAAATTCGGTCCATGCAAGATTAATATTTTCATCCTTCCTCCTCTTGTCCGCGGCACAACAGCATGGTGTCGCCCTACAGTACCGACTCTAGATTCGCCACATCCACCAATTCCACTCTGCCTATTTCCACTGGCAGCGCGAAGCGGATGCTCGCCGCATTCTTCTTCTTATCCACCCGCATGGCGCGCAGGATCTCTTCACGCGATATATTGTTGGGAATTTGAACGGGCAATCCTATCTCTGTCAACACGGCAGCGATCTCATCGCTGAGGCCGTTGTTCGCAATTCCGATTCGTTCCGCAAATTTTGCTTCGACAACCATACCGATAGCAATCGCCTCCCCGTGACGCAGTTCAAACTTGCTGGCAAGTTCCACGGCATGTCCTACCGTATGCCCCAGGTTGAGGGCGGCACGAAAACCCTTTTCATAAGGATCGTCCTCGATAATCCTGATCTTCACGGACATCGCACGTTTTACAACCTGCTCCAGGTTATCGCGAATACAATCCAATCCCTGCGCGCATAATTTGAATAATTCCGGATCTGAAATAATCCCATGCTTGACGACTTCCGCCATCCCGGAAATGAATTCCGCTTGCGGTAAAGTCTTTAACAGCTCTGAGTCTGCCAGGACAAATTTTGGTGGGTAGAAAGCGCCGATCAGATTCTTGCCTTGCGGCAGGTCAAAGCCAGTCTTGCCTCCAAGCGAGGCATCCACCATCGAGAGCAATGTCGTGGGCACACAGACCCAATTGACCCCGCGCATGTACGTCGCCGCGGCGAAGCCAGCCAGATCACTAATCACACCACCGCCCAGTGCTATAACTGTACTCTTACGATCCAGCCCATGTTCGAGAAATTCACGCCAGAGGGCTTGAACCGTCTCTAGATTCTTATGAGCTTCACCGGCAGGGATCGTGATGATCTTTGGTGTAAAGCCTGCCATCTGAAGAAGCTTCCTTATCTTTTCTCCATGAAATCTCGCGACATGTTCATCGGTCACGACAATGGGCTGCTGCAACGGGAAGTCCTTTAGGCGGGAAACCGGACCGACAATGACATCATACTCCCCCATTGCAGAAAGGTGATACCTGCCCACGATCACCTGCACCTCGTGTGCATTTTGTTCCACGTTTCTACGATCTACATGAATCTTCCACGGAAAGGAGTTGTAATGGTCTCTACGTTTTTCAAGCAGGGATGTGAGTTTGAATTTTAAATTGCCCGCCAGCAGGGGTCGTTTTCCTGCATCATGTTGCATTCGTCCCAGCAGGGTGAGCAACTCTGCCATGAGCAGGATGACGCTGCCACTAGCTTCAGCGACAGTACGGTTTTCGTCGCGGAGCAGGGTACCGCCGCCCAACGCAATGACCTTGTCCGTTGAAGTTGTCACGCTCGAAGCGTGACCTACTGTTTCGTTTAACGCCGCGCTCTCCAGGTCGCGAAAGGCAGTCTCTCCTTGCTGTTCCATAATCTGCGCGATGGACATGCCCGCCTTTGTCTCAATGTCGCGATCCAGGTCCACAAACGGCAGTTTGAGATTGCGGGCAAGTTTTCTGCCGATGGTAGATTTTCCTGTTCCAGGAGGACCGTAAAGGAGGATGTGAGACATACAATTCCTTACATGTCATTGCGAGGGCAATGCACTTTCACCCGAAGCAATCCCCACCGTATTGAGAAGCTTTCTTCGTCGCATAAAACGCTCCTCGCAACACTTGCGCCGCACGTGAATTGCCTGGCAATTCATGCAGGTGTGACATGACTACTCCCAAAACACATGCGGCGTACCATCCATTTGAAGATCATCCAGTGCAGCTTTTCTCAACGCGTCGAAGCGAGGTCTCATTTCATTCATTGAGTCTCCACCGAGTTTTTCGACGAGGGCGTCTGCGAGTACAAAAGCAACCATCGCCTCCAGAATAGGTACAGCACGCGGCACGGGGCAGAAATCGGATCGTTCGTATCTGGTTGGAGATTCGGTTCCGCTTGCGAGATCCACAGTTTGCTGGGGTGTTAAGGTTGTTGCAATCGGCTTCATCGCCGCGCGTATCACGATAGGCTGCCCATTGGACACTCCGCCTTCGGTGCCGCCGGCGCGATTTGTGGAACGTTGAAGGCTGGAATGTTGAAGGTTTATCGGATCGTGTGCCTGCGTGCCAGGCAGGCGCGCGTTGGCAAACGCATCGCCCACCTCCACTCCTTTCATTGCCTGTACTGACATAACTGCCATAGCGAGTTTCGCTTCGAGGCGCTGATCCCACTGCATAAAGCTTCCAAGCCCAACGGGGACGTTCAGGGCAACAATTTCGAGAATGCCGCCGAGCGTGTTTTTGCCGTGAATGGTTTTCTCGATCTCAGCGCGCATCTGGTTTGAAGAGGACTCTACGGGACAGCGCACATCCGACTCTTCCGCGCGCAGGAATCGTTCTTCATAAGGCATGTCGCCCAGATCCGCCTGTACTTCGCCGATAGATGCGACGTATCCGCCAACCGTCATTCCGAATTGTGCAAGAAAGTGTTTGCACACCGCGCCGACAGCCACGCGCATGGTCGTTTCGCGGGCGGAGGCGCGCTCGAGCGCAGGACGCAGGTCTCTGTACCCGTATTTGACTGCTCCCGTTAGGTCCGCGTGACCGGGGCGCGGCGCGGTCATCGGCTCGATGGCTTTACCCTTCCATTTAACATGGTCCGCGTTTTGTACGAGCAAGGCAATCGGCGCGCCCGTTGTTTCTCCCGCCATCACGCCGCCCAGGATTTGCACAGTATCCTTTTCGATCTTCATTCGTCCCCCAGAGCCGTAGCCTTTTTGACGGCGCGCAAGTTCTTTATCGATGATGTCAGGTGTGAGGGGAAGCCCTGCAGGCATACCATCAAGGATGGCAGTTAGGGAAGGTCCATGCGATTCGCCGGAGGTGAGGAATCGTAACATAGGTAATTAGTAATTAGTAACTGGTAATTAGAGACTCGAGACTGGAGTTTGTTTCACAACTGCCTGCATATTTTCTCGAGATGGACGGTGACCTGTCCAGGTTTCGAAGGCGAGCGCCGCTTGTTCGATGAGCATCCCGAGTCCGGTGGTGGCAGGTCGTCCCTGGGCGCGCGCCTCGCGTACAAGCCTGGTCTCACGTGGATTGTAGACTAAATCGTAAATCGCTGCATGAGGAGGAAAGGGCAAATTTTCGGGCCAGGGAGACTGGTCTATGTTGGGTGTCATTCCGACAGGGGTGGTGTTGATGATCAAGGAAAGATTAGAGAATAGAGGGTGGAGATTGGTGAAGTTGGCTTCGTAATCTGAGAGAGGAAAAGAGGTAATTGGTAATTCGTGATTAGTAAATGAGTCCACAAGTTGCTGCGCTTGTTCCATCCGGCGCGCGGAGATGGTGACATCCCAACCATCATTGAGGAGCGCATGTATGACGGCGCGCGCCGAGCCGCCTGCCCCAAGGACCAGGGCTGAAGGCGGAAAAAGGAGCGATGGAATTTGGAATGCCCGTTTCAGGTCTGCTAGGAAACCTAGAGCATCCGTATTATCGCCGATAAGCCTATTATCTCTCGTATAGATCGTATTGACCGCGCCGATTGCCTGTGCCGTCGGCGTGAGCTCGTCGAGAAATTCGATCACGTTTTGTTTGTGTGGAATAGTCACATTGAGTCCTGTAATATCGCCATGTCGAACACGATCCAGTAATTCTTTCAAGCCCCGTTTGTCATCGGGTGGAACTGGAAACAATGAATAATCCCCATCTAGCCGACAAGATCGCAGGGCTGCCGTGTGGATGACCGGTGAAAGAGAATGGCTGAGAGGATAGCCGATCAAACCAAGCTTAATCATCGTAACATATCCAGCACGTCGAAATAGCCTGGAAAGGTTTTGGAAACGCAGGAGGGATTTTCAATACAGATTCCCTCGACACGCAATCCGATCAAGGCAAACGCCATTGCCATACGATGATCGTTATAGGTTTGGATGATCCCCGGCTGAATTTCGCTACACGGATAGATCGTCATCCCATCTTCATGCTCTTCTACGCGGATGCCAAGCCGCTTCAATTCCGTACAAGTGGCATACACACGGTCCGTCTCTTTGAGGCGGGCAGAGGCAATGCCGCAGATCCTCGTCGGCGATGACGCGAACGGCGCAACCACCGCGAGAGTTTGAGCAGCATCGGGAATGTCGCGCATGTCTATATCCACGCCCATCAAAGCGTTAGCTCCGGTAACTTCA
>JAICRQ010000022.1 GCA_025966435.1 Anaerolineales bacterium
GATCGAGCCGCGTGAGGCGTATCCCAAGCTGGCGCACTCGCGCGCGCTTAAGCCTGTGGATGACCAGCCTGTGTGGTCGGTCACCTGTTTCTTTGTCGCAAAGAAATTTCGGCGGCAGGGTATCACGGTCGAATTGTTAAAGGCGGCTGTGGAGCACGTTCGCAAACAGGGTGGCAAGATTGTCGAGGGGTATCCGGTGGAAACGCAAAAGGACATGCCCGCGCCTTTCATTTATACCGGCACCGCATCCGCTTTCGAGCAGGCAGGTTTCCGTGAAGTCGCACGCCGGACTCCCACTCGGCCGCTCTTTCGCTTCTTCATCGAATAACGAATGGCGTTTCGCGATATTCGAAAACAACGCAAATGGCTCAGCGCCGAAGAGATCCAGCTTCTTGCTCTTGGGCTCATTGCGTTAGCTGCACTTCTCGCCGCAAACGTTGCGCTGGCGCGTGCCTTGCCCAGCGGAGAATGGTTCTTCCAGCGCTGGAGTGGAACGCGCGCCTTCTTTTCTGAGGTCCTTCAATCTTCCGGGAGTATTAAAGGGGGGAGAACGATGCCTGAGGGGACGCTTGACATCATCCGTCACGCCAGCGGACCCTATACCACAGAGATTGCCCAACGGACTCAGGAAATCGTATATGGGCGCCCCGCCTTTTCGAGTGAATATACGTATGTGCTGAATGACCCGTTTTTTATTCTTTTGCTATACACGCCACTGGCGCTGATTGCTGACTTCACATTGGCTCGTGGGATATGGATGTTGCTCTCTGAGCTTGCATTGATCGGGATCGTGTTGCTGGCTCTAAATCTTTCCGAATGGGAGCCTCCGCGCTGGCTCTATGTATTATTGATTGGGTTTGGGTTGTTTCAGTATTTTAGCCTGAGCGCGCTGGTAACGGCCTCCCCGGCAATCCTTTTGTCCTTTCTCTATCTCAGTATTTTGCTCGCCTTGCGTTCCTTCTCCGATGAGCTGGCAGGGATTCTTCTGGCTCTCGTCCCATACCAATGGGAAGTAGGTGGTCTCTTTTTTGTTTTCATACTGGTCTTTGTTTTACTGAACCGGCGCTGGGGGGTGCTGGCAGGTTTGGGCATGGCACTCTTTGTGTTACTTGTCATATCATTTCTCGTGAATGCTGATTGGGGACTCCCATATATTCGTGCCGTTCTTTCCGCCTGGTATCGAAGTGCAAATCTAACGGCAGAGTATATACTGTCCACCTGGCTTCCCAATTTGAGGTTTCCTCTCGGCTCGACTGTTGCCATTGCGTTAGGCATCATTCTTCTTTTTGAATGGTGGGATTCCGCCGATGCGCATTTTCGGCGTATCGTCTGGACGGCCTCCCTCTCGCTGGCAGCAACACCTCTGATGGGGCTTCCGATTTTTCCGTCCAACCATGTAGTTTTGATTCTGCCCTTTATCTTAATCCTGGCGCTCGTATGGGAACGCTGGCAACGGTATCGCGCATTGCGTGTGGATCTGCTGCTACTTTTGGTTCTGTCCATTCCTTTTGGCATGTATTATCGGGTGGTGTCTGTATATGATCCGCTTATGCTGGATCTCATGTCGATCCTGCCGCCCATCGCCGCGATCCTGGGCTTGTACTGGATGCGCTGGTGGGTTCTAAGGTCTCCGCGTACACTGTTCGACCGCCTCGGAGACAGACGATGAACTGGCGTCACTATGCAGCTCTCTTTGTCATAGGCTTCATCGTTCCCTTTCTGGTCTCACGCTTTCAATCCCTGCCAGGGTATATGGATGCCGACTACTATTTTGCGGGCGGCATTCAATTGGCGGAAGGGCGGGGCTTCACAGAACCTTATCTGTGGAATTATCTGGATGACCCAGCAAGCCTGCCTCATCCCTCCCATACGTACTGGATGCCGCTGGCTTCCATCGTCTCTGCGCTGGGGATGTGGTTTACTGGTCAGGTCACTTATGCTGCAGGGCGCTTGCCGTTCCTTCTACTTTCGGCGTGTGTGCCGTTATTGACGGCGACTCTTGCCTTTCGCGTTTCCGGGCAGACGCGACTTGCCGTGGTCTCCGGACTGCTCTCTGCGTTTTCCCTTTATTACGCGCCCTTCATGCCCGTCCCGGATAATTATGCGCTGTACATGCTGCTTGGCAGCATGTTCCTGCTCCTTGCACCGCGGCGCGAGGACTGGGTTCCGGTCGTTCTTGGCGCGCTTGCCGGTTTAATGACACTTGCCCGCAGCGATGGATTGCTCTGGCTGGGACTCGCGAGTCTTACAGTCATGTGGAACTCTTCGCGCAGAAATGAGAATACCTTCAATGAATGGCTTCGCCGAATCATTCTGGCTGTATTCCTAGTGCTCCTGGGATATCTGCTGACGATGGGATGGTGGCATGTTCGCAACCTAGATCTTTTTGGCTCGCTCCTCACACCGGGAGGCGGACGGTTGCTCTGGCTTCAAAACTACAACCAGACATTCATCTATCCACCGGAGAACCTGACCCGCGACTCATTTCTTCAAGCGGGCTGGGACCTGGCTCTTCAGAACCGACTCCGTGCTTTTATCTCTAATTTCAGTAATGCATTCGCCGCCCAGGGCGGAATTTTTCTCTTTCCATTTATCCTGATCGGTTTGTGGCAAGTACGGCGTGACCTTCGGACAAAGATCGCAATTACTGGTTGGCTACTTCTGTTTGCCGTAATGACGGTCATCTTTCCGTTTGCAGGTTCGCGCGGCAGTTTTTTTCACGCGGGGGCTGCCTTCCAGCCCTATTGGTGGGTTGCCGCGCCGATCGGCCTGGAGGCGGTCATTGACTGGGCGCGCCGCCGGGGCAGGTTCGCAGAGAAGAACGCACCTGTTTTTCTGCAAAGTATTCTCGTTTTGTTGGCGTTGTTCATGACCGTGTATCTTGTAAATTTTCGTGTCATTGCTGACGGGTGGGCAAAGGATGACCTGATTTACCCATCTGTGGAAAAAATGTTAATAGAGCAGGGGATCACTCTTGGGGATGTTGTAATCGTTCGTAACCCGCCCGGCTATTTCATTGCTTCTAACCGTCCTTCTGTTGCGTTGCCGTTCGGCGATGAATCGACGATCTTAGAAGTGGCAGAAAAGTTCGACGCCCGCTATCTGGTGCTCGAGAAAGGCGGTACTTTCGACTCCATTCAAGACTTGTATGAGGAACCGCAAAGCAACTCTGCATTTGTCTACTTAGGAGAGGTCAATGAAGCGAAGCTTTACCGCATCGAACTGGCGCGTTGACTTCTGGGTCGTCCTTGCCGTTGCCGCGCTGGTGGCTGTCCTCTTTTATTTGATTGTCAGCCTTAGGGCGTTCAGTCTTGGTTTTCCGCTTGATGACGCGTGGATTCACCTCACATACGCACGGAACCTCGCCGAGCATGGCGAGTGGGCATTTCGGCTCGGGGAACGGTCTGCGGGTTCTACCTCTCCTCTTTGGACAGCTCTTCTTTCCATTGGATTCTTGATTGGTCTCGCCCCTTATGTATGGACGTATTTAGCCGGGTGGGCTGTTTTGACTCTATTAGCTCTCTGCGCTGAAAAACTCGCAAGGAAACTTGTGACTACCTATAGCCCCCGGATTCCATGGGCAGGGTTGTTTTTTATTTTTGCCTGGCATCTCACCTGGTCTGCCGTCTCCGGGATGGAAACACTCCTGCACGGACTCATTGTCCTGGCAGTGCTGGGTGCTCTTATGAGTGGTTCGCGGCGTTACCTCACGCTGGGCTTGCTGACTGGCTTAAGCGTCTGGGTTCGGCCGGATGGTATGACCCTGCTTGGACCTATTCTCTTTGTTGCGCTGTTTTCTGAGAAAACCTGGTCTCGACGCGGCGAAGCGATCGGGATGACACTGATCGGTTTTGGTTCCCTGATCCTTCCGTATCTTCTCTTTAACCTGGCCCTTTCTGATCGTGCGATGCCGAACACGTTCTATGCCAAGCAAGCAGAGTATGGTTCGTTTTGGGAGTCAAAACCGTTCCTGGAACGAGTCAGTGATTACCTGGCGCCAATCCTGGCGAGCCCTTTCCTAGTCCTGATTCCAGGCGCTGTGATCTGGCTTGTCAAGAGAATTCGCTCATGGGACTGGGGTGTGCTCGCGAGTCTGCTTTGGGTTTTAGGTTACATTGGAATTTACTTTGCAAGTTTGCCTGCCTATCAGCATGGCAGGTATATTATCCCCGCTTTGCCTGTGATGTATTTGTGGGGCATTCTTGGCTTTTTCAAAATCGTTTTGACACCTCAGGTAAACAGGCGGCTTGCGTTTGTTTGGCAGACCCTTACTATCGTTCTTTGTCTCGCCTTTACATTTCTGGGCGCGCGTCAGAATGCAAATGATGTCCTTTGGGTGGAAAGCGAAATGGTTGCCACAGCAAAGTGGGTGAATCAGAATCTCCCCTCAGATACTTTGCTTGCCGTGCACGACATCGGCGCCCTTGGATTTTACATACAAAACCCCATAGTCGATATGGCGGGGTTGATAACCCCCCAGGTGGTTCCCTTCATTCGTGATGAAGCTCGGTTGGCACAGTATCTTGACTCCAATTCTGTGGATTACCTGATCACATTCCCAAGTTTTTATCCACAACTTACATCACAGCGGGAGCTTGTGTTCCAAGCCGGCATGGACGTCCAGTTAGAAGGGCTCGGCGAGAACATGGGGGTATACCGCTGGAGGTAAAGTATTACGAAATTGAAATGCGAAGGCAAACCGATTAATTGCCCGCAGGTCGCTACTGTGCTATACTCAAACCAGGAAAATTTGAGCAGACATATAAAGAATGAATGAGATAACCTTGCTCATTGCAGATGATCATCCCCTCTTCCGCCAGGGTGTCGTAGACACACTTTCACTGGAGGAAGATTTTCGAATCGTGGGGCAAGCCTCGAATGGAACTGAAGCGATTGAGCGGATCCGCATCCTGAAACCCAAGGTCGCGATTCTCGACGTGAACATGCCCGGACTCAATGGTCAGCAGGTGACTCATCAGGTGACCTCTGAGCATTTGCCGACACGCGTTGTGCTCCTCACGGGATATGATGATATTGAGCAAGCTATCCATGCCGTATTAGCCGGTGCATTTGGCTACTGCGCAAAGGATATTCAACCTGAGGTATTGTCGCGAACTGTGCGGGCTGTAGCGGACGGTAAGTATGCTGTAGCAGGTAATATCTTCACCCGCCGCGAGTTGGACAACTGGATCGATGAGCAAATGGACGGCTCGCGCAGATCCTATAGCGAGCCAGGCTCTCCGTTCCACCCGCTTTCCGATCGGGAAATGGAAGTCCTAGCCTGTGTCGTGCGCGGAATGAGTAACAAGGAAATTGCCGGGTTATTGGGCATCAGCCATCAAACCGTTAAAAATCACGTTACCTCCATCTTGAGAAAATTCGGCGTAGAAGATCGCACTCAGGCGGTCGTCTATGCTCTGAAGCGGGGTTGGGTAAAACTGCAAAACGATCACGTTAAAAATTAGGAGTAAGCGTTATGGCAATGGATATCGTCACGTCTGGTGGGGGAGAATTGGATTTGCAGTCAGAATTGGAAGAGACAGAACGAGCATTGCGAGAAGTCACCTTGATGATCGAACAGAGTCAGGGTGAAGTCATGAAGCTTTCCCAGCGGAATGCGGCGATTACTACGCACCTTCAGCAGCTCCAGAACCAATTCGATCAAATGCCCCCGCAGGAGATTCGCAACGTTTACGACTCCGCTCTGGACGCGCAGCAGCGCCTATTTGTGATGCGCGGACAACTCGAGAAATTGCAGAACGAAAAATCTCATTTGGAGCGTTTCAAATCGACCCTGGAACGGGCGCGCGTCTCCTCAAGCTCGGCTATTGCCTCTGCCGCCGGTTCGAGAGGTCCATTAGCCAGCGTTGAGATGCTGGTCAACGCACAGGAGACGGAACGTCAGCGGCTCTCACGCCAGATGCACGATGGTCCCGCACAAGCCCTGTCTAATTTCATCCTCCAAACGGAGATCGCCATGCGACTGATGGATGTGGATACAGGTCAGGCTCGTGATGAATTGAACAGCCTGAAGGCCTCTGCCATGGGTACCTTCCAAAAGGTGCGGAATTTTATCTTTGAGCTACGCCCGATGATGTTAGATGATCTGGGGCTCGCGCCCACAGTGCGCAGGTATGCGGATGCATTCAAAGAACAGGCTGGGCTGGACATCAACGTTACCATAACGGGTCATGAGCGTCGCTTGGAGCCCTATCTGGAAGTGATGCTCTTTCGCGCCATTCAGGAACTGCTCGGGAATGCCGCTCGCCATAGTCAGGCCAGCCTGGTCAAGGTCGTTGTAGACCTTGGGGAGGATCGCATCCGTGTAAGTGTGGATGATAACGGCAAAGGGTTTGACCCTGACTCACTCCAGCAGAGCAATAGTCTTGGCCTCAAATTAATTCGTGAACGTACAGAAATGCTTGGCGGAAGCTTTGAAGTAGACAGCGCGATTGGAAAAGGTACACGGATTTTGTTTGCGGTTCCTGCCCGTTCTTAAGCCATACAGAGTTTGCAACTCGCTTAAGTGCGCATAACAGGATTGTAAGCCCTAAAGGTACTATTCCTCTTGAAGTTTTTCCTATTATCAGTAAAATATAGATAAGTCTGAGAGTGGTTCTCAGAAAACACATTTATTTACGAAAGGATTAATATCATGTTATTCGCTCCGAAAGAAAAAGGTCAAGGTCTGGTTGAATATGCGATCATTCTCGCCCTCGTCGCCATCGTCGTGATCGCAGTCATGCGTCTGCTTGGACCCAAAATCGGCAATACGTTCAGCACCATCAACAGCTCACTGCCGTAACCCGGGCTTTTCGCAGCTACTAAGAGGACTCTGTCTTGGGACAGAGTCCTACTTTTTTACCACTTAATTTTCACTTAATATTACAGTTTTAGGGTTATACTATACAATAATTGCAAGAAAAGACCTGCCAAAGTAAGCGGCAGAGCAGATAAGAGAGGAGAACTACCCCATGCGTCGCGGACGGATATTCTTATTCCTCATCCTGATCGTTGTTGTTGGTTTGGCACTACTCTATTTTGCTTACACTCAGTTCCTTGCAGGCGGTCCTCAAGTTACGCCGGAAACGCCACTTACTGATGTTTATTTTGCTGCACAAAATATTCCTCAAGGAACAACCATCACACAGGAAATGCTCGGTACATTTTCCATTCCTCCTGAGAATGTAGCGGAAGTGATGTTCACAACTGGGGAGGAAAATGCTTTGGTAGGTCAGGCTGCTCGCTTTGCTTTAGAGCAGGGTGTAATCATTACCTCTTCGATGGTGGGTGATGCGCCTGCGGAGATTGCAGGTCCCGCCTGGGCTGTCAATATACCCCAAGGTATGGTGGCGGCAGCCATCCCAACAAACCGGCTCTCTTTGCTTGGCTATGGTGTTGATGACGGCGCGCACGTTAACGTAAACGCGTGTATGCTGTTTGTCGATGTAGACCCAGCATTTCAGGCCGTGTTACCTAACTTTACCTCGGTTCTAACCGGAACCGGTTTTATCGAAAATCAGCTCCCGGTTTTGTCGGTAGGTGCTCTCAGCGCAGAGCTACCATCCCGACAGGGACGTGTAGAACTTGACCCTACCCTTCAACAGCCATTCTATGCTGTGCCATCTGAGGCGCAAAGACCCCGATTGGTTTGCCAGATGATCTTGCAGGATGTGGTTGTACTAAAGCTGGGTAACTTTGAGACTAGTGTTCCCTCGACGGATCCAAACGCTACACCATCTCCTACTCAGGCGCAACAGCAGAGCGCGCCTGATATTGTTACTTTGATGGTCAATCCTCAGGATTCGATTTCGTTGAATTATTTCGTCTACAGCGGCGCAACCCTTAATCTGACATTACGAAACCCCAACGATACCTCCCGTTTTGCAGCAGAGGCAGCAACTCTAACCAGTTTACTGACACAGTACAATATTTCTCTCCCATCCAGGCTGCCATACGCGACTAACCCCAGAGTTGATATATTAACACCGCCCGTGCTCCCTAATGACGCAGTAACGGTTCAGCCGCAGCAACAGTGATCCATTTGATTGGTTGAGGTAAAAAATCGGCATGCCTACCGGTGAAAAAATTCGTGTTTTGATCGTAGATGATGTTTCCGAAACCAGAGAAAATGTTCGGAAGCTCCTACAGTTTGAGTCCGACGTTGATGTTGTAGGTGTTGCCCGAACGGGAAAAGAGGCAATCCAACTTTCGCAGGACCTGAATCCTGATGTAGTCCTGATGGACATTAATATGCCAGACATGGACGGGATTTCTGCCACCGAGGCGATCCGTGCAAAACAGCCTGCGGTGCAGGTCATTATTCTCTCTGTGCAGGGGGACCAAAATTATATGCGGCGCGCGATGCTAGCTGGCGCCCGAGACTTTCTAACCAAACCTCCTATGGGAGATGAGCTGATCTCTGCGATCCGACGGGCGGGCGCAATGGCACAGACGGAACGCGCAAAGAACGTTCAGGTTCAGGTGGCGCCGGTTGTCGGCACGATGGGGCCGATGATTGGTTATGGGGCACCTAAAGGAAAGGTCGTGACCATTTATAGCCCGAAGGGCGGGACGGGTTGCACGACGCTGGCGGTAAATCTTGCGATCACCCTCAATAATGAAGATACGCGTGTTGCCTTGGTAGACGGCAATCTTCAATTTGGTGATGTGGCCGTATTCCTCAATGAACAAGGCAAAAATACCATTGTTGATCTAGCGCCCCGAGCCGAAGAGCTTGACCCCGAGATTGTCGAAGATGTAATGCTGAAGCATTCGGCTTCCGGCTTACATGTCCTTGCAGCCCCCAGCCGACCCGAATATGCTGAGAGAGTTTCCAGTAGCCAGTTTGCAAAGGTGCTCGAATATCTGCGGCAGATGTATGCCTATGTGATTGTGGATACGGCTGCCCTTCTTACCGATGCAACCCTCTCTGCTATAGATGTGAGCGACCTGATCGTTCTCGTGACGACCCAGGATATCCCTGCTATCAAGAATTGCCGTCTCTTCCTCGACTTGTTGCAGACGCTGGGCATCGAGCGAGATCGTATCCTATTTGTCATGAACCGTTACGACAAACGGATTAATATCACTCCAGACCGGGTGACCGAAAACCTTAAGCAGGAAATCGTTTCGATCATTCCTCTGGATGAGGCAACTGCTACAAAAGCTGTAAATCGTGGCGTGCCTTTTGTATTAGAGAGCAAGAACCAGCCTGCGGCGCGCGGTGTATTCTCACTTGCGGAAAATGTTCGAGCTCGTATTGCCGCGCAGGAATCGGTGGATGAGCCAAATCGGATGGGTCGGCGGTAAACCTTACGGAACAGTCATTGTTATTCATATTGAGCTAAAGGATAAGCAAGATGTCTCTCTTAAAACGAATCGAACAAGGACAAGGCGGTAATTCTTCCGGGCAATCTTCTGACAACCAAGGCGGAGAAAACTCAAGGCTGTCTTCCTTACAGGCACGTCGGGTGAATGCCCCGACCACTTCCCCTCAGGCAGGTTCTTATTTTGATCTCAAGACCCGCGTTCAAAATAAGCTTTTGTCTGAGTTGGATCCATCCATGGATATCACTCGTACAGATGAGGTCCGTCGAACCATTCAAGACCTATTCGAGCAAATCCTGGCAGAGGAAAACATTGTTCTTTCGCGCCCGGAGCGAGCGCGGTTATTCGAACAGATCGCAGCTGAAATCCTGGGGCTGGGACCGCTTCAACCTCTCCTGGAAGACGATACGATTACAGAAGTCATGGTGAATGGCGCAAAGAATATTTACATTGAGCGCAAGGGAAGGATCCATCGCGTGCCGGTCACTTTTGAGAATAATGATCATGTCATGCGGATCATTGACCGCATAGTTGCGCCCCTCGGCCGACGCATCGACGAGTCCAGCCCGTATGTGGATGCCCGCCTTCCCGATGGCTCCCGCGTCAATGCCATTATCCCACCCATTTCTCTTGTTGGACCCGTTCTCACCATTCGTAAGTTTTCGCGAAATCCCATTACGGTGGAACAGCTAATTCAGTTTGGGTCCGTAACGCAGGAAGCGATCATGTTTCTCAAAGCCTGTGTGGAATCCAGGCTGAATATCGTGATCTCTGGCGGTACCGGTTCGGGTAAGACAACGCTTCTGAACGTCCTCTCCGGTTTTATCCCCGCAGACGAACGCATCGTAACAATTGAAAATGCTGCAGAGTTGCAGTTACGTCAGGAACATGTGGTGACGTTGGAATCCCGCCCGCCCAATATCGAGGGACGCGGCGAGATTACCATTCGCGATCTGGTAGTCAACTCTCTTCGTATGCGTCCGGAACGGATTATCGTGGGAGAAATTCGTGACGAAGCGGCACTGGACATGCTGCAGGCGATGAACACGGGTCACGATGGTTCCATGACGACGTTGCACTCCAATGGACCTCGCGATACGCTGGCACGTCTTGAAACCATGACCCTTATGGCAGGCATGGACTTGCCCTCCCGAGCCATCCGCGAGCAGGTTGCCTCTGCCATCGACCTGATTTGTCATCAGGAGCGTATGCGGGATGGCACACGTAAGATCACCAATCTTACCGAAATTAGCGGTATGGAAGGCGATGTCATCACGATGACCGATATTTTCGTCTATGAGCAGACCGGCATTGAAAACGGGCAGATTCAGGGTCGTTTGCGCCCGACCGGATTGCGCCCCAAGTTTATGGACAAACTTGAGGCAGCTGGAATTAATCTGCCGCCGTCTATTTTCGGTATCGGTGAACGTCGCCGTTATTAAGGCAGAAAGTTGACAGGTTAAATTATGACTCCCATGCTTTTGTTACTTGGTGGCGTCTTTGTTCTGTTCCTCTTAATCGTTGGTGCGATCTTTGCAATTACCAGCGAGCGTTCACTGGTGGAAGAGCGCCTGGGGCGTTTTCTGGAAGATGATCGGACTCAACCGGAACAGGACCCGGGCGGTTCGATCATCACAGAGTGGCTTAATCGTAGGGTGGCAAAATCTTCGATGGGAGATCGGGCCGCGCGCGAGCTGGCGCGCGCCGACCTCAAGTTTAAGGTTGCTGAATATTATGCCCTGGTGTTCATGTCCACGGTTGTCACTGCTCTGGTCGCCTACATTATTCAGCCTATTTATGTATCTGCGATCATTGGCGCAATCGTTGGCTTTTTCCTTCCGCGTTTTTACGTGAAGCGGCAACAAAAGCTGAGACTGAATAAATTCAACGACCAGCTGAGCGACATGTTGAACCTGATGGTCAACGGCTTGCGGGCAGGATACTCTACCATGCAGGCGATGGAAGCTGTCAGCCGAGAATTGCCAGCTCCGATTTCAGATGAATTTCACCGGGTTGTGCAGGAGATGCAAATTGGCATCCCAATGGAAAAAGCGTTGGATAATTTGTTGCGCCGTATTCCCAGTGATGATCTGGATTTTGTGATTACCGCGATCAATGTTCAGCGGGAAGTGGGTGGTAATCTTTCCGAAATTCTCGATACCATTTCCTTTACGATTCGGGAGCGCGTCAGGATCAAAGGTGAAATCCGCGTCATGACTGCACAGGTTCGAACTTCTGCAACCGTTCTATCGCTCATTCCGGTGTTTTTGGCAATTGCTTTGTGGTTTGTCAGCCCGGAATACATTGGTAGTTTTTTTACCGAGAGTTCGGTCCTGCCTCAACCTTTGTGCGGTATTGTCGCTGTGGTCACGATCATTAGTATGATCGCGCTCGGTTATTTTGTCATGATGAAGATAGCCGATATAGAGGTGTAAGATGATTTGGATTGTTCTTATTGCCATCGTCTTAGTCGTTGTCATTGCTGTGATTGCCGTCAGCTGGCGCAGAAATGCCCGGGGCGAGGAAGATGACCCGTTGCAAGCACGTTTAGCTGAGTTTATTCAGCGAGGCGACGTGACGTCCCTGGAAGAGATAGAACTGTCTCAGCCCTTTAGTCAACGCGTACTGGTTCCACTCATTAACCGCCTCGGTGAGTTTTCTGCCCGCTTTACGCCGCAAAGAGCAATACAAAGTACAGCAAGGCAGATGGAACTGGCAGGTAACCCCTGGCCAATCGACGCTGCAACATTTCTTGCTATTCGTTTTATATTAGGAGTATTTCTTGGTGGTTTGGCGGTTGTGGCTTTTCTAGGGTCTACTACATGGTCTACGAGTGACAAAGCCATGTTTATTGGCGGCGCAGCGATTGGGGGCTTTTATCTTCCGCACATCATGTTGACAACCAGAGTCACCCGCCGCCAGAAGGAAATTCGCAAAGCCATGCCAGATGCCCTGGACTTGCTGACCATCTGTGTGGAGGCTGGGCTTGGTTTTGATGCCGCCATGTCCAAAGTAGCAGAAAAGTGGGAGACTGAGCTTTCCCTTGCTTTTGCCCGTGTCATACGTGAAGTTCAACTGGGAAAAGTTCGCCGTGACGCCTTAAAGGATATGGCAGATCGTTTGGGAATCGCTGAGATGACGAGCTTTGTGGCTGCCATTATCCAAAGTGAACAGCTGGGTGTGAGCATGTCAAGAGTCTTGCGTATTCAAGCTGATCAAATGCGCGTAAAACGACGCCAGCGTGCCGAAGAAGAAGCGCATAAAGCTCCGATTAAGATGATCATCCCGATGGCCCTATTAATTTTTCCGACGATTATGATTATTATCCTGACCCCGGCTGCCATTCAAATTATGGACTCACTGTAGCGCAGTAATCTTTCCCTATCCCGTTGTGAACAGGATACCCTGGTCGTATCGCCTGTATCGATTGACCTGGAGCGGGCTGGATTTGCTCTTCCCGCCCACCTGTGCAGGATGCGCAAAGGTGGGGTGGCGCTGGTGCCCGGATTGTCAGGCACGTGTCCCGCGCATTCATAAGCCATTTTGTGAGAAATGTGGGATCCCCACGAAAGGGGCAGACCTTTGTGAGAAATGTAAATCGAACCCGCCTGCGTATCGGATGATGCGGTCGTGGGCGGTTTTTGATTCACCCATCCAAAATGGGCTGCACACCATGAAATATCGCCGCAATATTGGGTTAGGTGAAGCGATTGCAATGCAAACGGCGGACTTTGTTCACTCTTTGCATTGGCAGTTGGATGTATTGATCCCGGTACCCCTGGGGAAAAAGCGCTTAAAAGAGAGGGGGTATAATCAAGTTGCGCTGGTCGCTCGCCCACTGGCATACCAAATCGGGATACGTTATGAACCAGATGCGCTTTGGAAAACACGCGAAACGCGTTCACAGGTCGGTTTGACCATTTCTCAGCGAAGTGAAAATGTCCAGAATGCATATCAGGCGGACTCAACGGTTGTGAAGGATAAATCTATTCTCATCATGGATGACGTCGCGACCACCGGTTCCACAATTTCAGCATGTACCGCTGCTTTACGTTCCGCAGGGGCGCAAGAAGTCTACGTACTGACAATTGCCCGTGCACTTCCCCATCATGGTTTGGATCGTGTTTGATCAATTGCCGTGGCAGTTGAACTATTCATACAGGAGGCCCCATGACTGAAAAGATTGAGACCGTAGCACGAAATATGAGGCTAACAGACAACGTCCGGGAATACGTCGAAAAGAAAGCCGGCAAGCTCGAACGCCACCTCCAGGACATCGATGAAGTGCGAATAGAGTTATCTCATATTAAGTCCGCGCGTAGCGCCCAGGATCGGCAAGTGGCGCAGATCACCGTGCACGGCAAGGGATTCATTTTGCGCACAGAAGAACGAGCCGACGACATTCATGCCGCCTTCGATGCTGCGCTTGACAAAATGCAGCGCCAGGTAGAGCGTTACAAAGGCAAGCGTCACCGCGGGCGCGGTGACGGTCGCTCTGCTGCCGAAGTGGTCGAGGCGGAAGAGGAAATGCCGGTCGATGAGACCGGCGAGCTGCTGCCTCTGATCGGCCGGCGAAAAAAGTTTATCATGTTACCAATGACAGAAGATGAAGCTGTGGAGCAGATGCGGCTGCTTGGACATGACAATTTCTTCGTCTTTTTCAACGCCGAGCAAAACGCCATCCAGGTGTTGTACCGGCGCCGCAACGGGACCTATGGCTTGATCGAGCCGGTTGTTGGCTAGTGTCGCAGGATCATTAACAAATCAGTGGCGCCCAAGCGCCACTGATTTTTATCAAGGAGCGAACATGGGATTCGATGATGATTTTGATGTGCGGGAGATGGGCGGCGTACGTATGGACTTCGATGCGATCCGGAAAGCGATTCATGAAGTGCTCCAGGCGGTTGGGGAGGACCCCGATCGTGAAGGCTTGCGAAATACGCCGGATCGAGTCTCCCGCATGTACGCGGAGCTACTGAGTGGCTACAACGCCGATCCCGAGAAAATCATCAACGGCGCTCTATTCAACGTCGATTATGACGAAATGGTGCTAGTGCGCGACATCGAATTTTACAGCCTGTGCGAACATCATATGCTGCCATTCCTTGGGCGCGCCCATGTGGCGTATCTGCCAAAGGGAAAAGTGATTGGTCTCTCCAAGATTCCGCGCATCGTGGATATGTACGCGCGCCGCCTGCAGGTACAGGAGCGAATGACCCGCCAGATCGCGGATGTGATTCAAAATACGCTGGAACCGCACGGCGTGGCTGTCGTGGTAGAAGCTGTGCATCTGTGCTCGATGATGCGCGGCGTGAAAAAGCACGGTGCGCGCATGACGACTTCTGCCATGCAGGGTGCCTTCCGCGCCAACCTGGCAACGAGACAGGAGTTTCTTGAAAATATCGCCAGACCTCGGGTGGAAGGATTTATCTAGAATCGACTCAATACCTCGGAGCGCGTTTCCATCCAGACCTTCCGGCGGAGACGCGTAGCTGTTTCAATAATGCTTTCTCGTGTTAGAGGGTTTTGGTATCCTGGATGGATTTCTGCTAAAGGGACGACGACGAACGCCTGTTCCCAATACTTGTCATCACAGGATTTGTTGTTGAATAACACAATATCGATATCAATCGTGCGTGGGGCGAATTTGTCTGCGCTTCTTTGTCTTCCGAGTTCGGTTTCGATGGGGAGGAGCGCCCGTTCTTTGAGCTCCAATTGTCCGAAGGGGGTAACAAGCAAAACACAGGCGTTTAGATAGTTCGGTCCCTCCGCGCCAACAGATTCGGACTCCCAGGCGTTCGAGATTTTTTCCAGCTTTCCATACTTTTGCAAAAGCTCGATTGCTTTAACCAAATTTTTCACAGGCTCGATATTCGAGCCCAGGCTCAAAAAAGCCTGATGCAAATCACTCATCTCTGCTTCGTTCGATCTCCACTCCGACCGATTTGGCAAACCGCACGGCGCCCGGCTTCTCCACGCGAAGGATCACTCTCTGAACCGCTTTATCTTCCAGGCACAGCTTCGCCAGATCATTCGCCAACGCCTCGACGGTGAGCCGCTCTGCGCTTTCGGCGTGCGCCTGAAGGCGCTTGCTCATCGTGCTGTAATTGACGCAGTCTACGATACTGTCTGTTTCTCCGGCGCGACGCGTATCCGTAAATAAAGTAACGTTGATCAAAATATCCTGCGCACGTTTGCGCTCCCAGTCATTGACGCCGATAATTCCCCGCACAAGCAAATCCTTGATGATGACCTTATCCATAGTTGAGTGTCCTTTGGTTTTGCGTGTAGGCACGCATGCTATCTCCACAAATTGTATATAAAGACTTATACCAGATGTCTACCGCCATCCACGTGAAGGATCTCGCCGGTAATGTACGCGGGACAAGTAAGAGCCCAGAGCAATGCCTGCTCAACTTCCAGTTCCTCGGCCCAGCGCCCGGAAGGGATGTTTTTGGTAATATCCGGTTTGGCTTTGCCGTCGGAAGGGGGCAGGATCGCTCCCAATGCCAGCCCATTGACTGTGACTTTCGGTGCGAGCGTGACCGCCAGCGACTGGGTCATAGCAGCTTTGCTGATCGTGTACGGGAAGTGAGCCAGTGACCAGTATCGTTTTACCTTTTAATAATTCGCTCATCGTACAAGGATTTTATCATCCGGTGTGTAACCAAGACAATGCCACGACTTCTTGACTCGGCTTTTTGGGAGTGATAATATCTTTTTGGTAACGTTAAGAATGATAGAATGTTTTGTGTCTTGAAAGTCATTCTCAGGAAAGGATTAGAGTATGACCACAAACCAAAAACCAATATATACAGGGGATATTGCTGAACAGCAGATTGATCCATCTTTAGAATATTCCGCTGAAAGCCAGGAGATCGATTTTACAAGCGAACAGCACGCCATCTGGGCGGACTTGTTCGCGGGCGTGAATCAGCCTTATCTCATGGAGCATATCTGTCAGGAGTTCAAGGATGGACTGAGGCAGCTCGCGCTGGACCCGCATCATATTCCCACCGTTGCCCATCTCAACGACCACATTACACCTCACACTGGCTGGCGCATCGAGCGTACGGTTGTGCGTTATACACTGGCAGATGACTGGTATAAAAAGTTCGCGCAGCGCATATTCCTGATCACAGACTATCTGCGGTCCCGTGACCAGCTGGAGTTTACGCCGGAGCCAGATATGTTCCACGACATCTTCGGACACCTGCCGTACCTGACTATGGAGTTTTACGCACGCATCGAAGATAAGTTTGCGCCTGCCTACATGAAAGCGACCCAGGACGAGAGGGAAGTGATCAAGCGCCTTGCCTGGTACAGCACGGAGTTCGGGCTCGTGATGGAGGGCAATCGTTTTAAGATCTTCGGCGCGGGGATCATTTCCGGGCGCGCCGAGCTGGCGAATGCAATCATGGAGTTTTACCGGCTCGCGCGCGACACTGTGCTCGATTACACCGGAAACGTATTTGCACAGCTCAACGAGCATTTCCTTTCGCGAAAGAATGATCTCTTCCGCATTATTGATGGCGTGAATGAACTTCACCGGCGTGGACAGATGTCATCGCAGGACGATGGCTGGAATGTTGTCCATTCCCTGTTTGAAACCCTCGGAATTGAACGCCAGGGATACTTCGGTGGAGACGTCATCCTGGCGCCATTCGATATCGCTACCATCGCGCATATCCCCAAGACAGTTTATGCGTTCAACCCAATCTTCTTCGTCTGTGAATC
>JAICRQ010000239.1 GCA_025966435.1 Anaerolineales bacterium
AAGAAAACCCCCAGCAGCATCCCAAACCGGCGACCGCGCGGGTCAGAGATCGAGCCCAGCACGGGGGCAAACATCCCCACGACCGCACGCAGGGTAATCACGAAAGCCAGCGTGTCAATGCTCACACCCAGTCCGCGCGCACAGACAGACAGAAATGGATACACCATGCGGTGCATGGTATTCAGGATGGTGCGAAGCACTATGAAGATCAGAAGTTGAAAACGAAGTCGCATGATCCGAGTGTTCAAGCCTGTGGCAGCAGGGGATCGGGGAATGTTAGAAGTGCCATTACAATTACGAGGAAAGAGATTATATTGAACGACGTTTTAGGCTTTGGCATTGCATGATTTTACTCTACCCGGTTAACACACTGAGCGTAGCCAAAGCTCGAGGATTCTGTATGGATAAACCACCTGCCAGCCTTGCGTTAGAAAAATTGAATATTCCCCATGAAGTGTTTCTACATGAAACGCCGGTTCTGTCATTTGAGCAAGCCGCCTCGGATCGGAACCAGCGACCCGAGCAGATCGTCCGCAGTATTCTCTTCCAGATTCGCCCAGGAGAATTTATGATGGTGTTAGTGGCAGGACGGGAACAGGTCGATTGGAAAAGATTACGCCAGCGGGTTGGGCGCTCTCGCATTCGCATGGCAACCGAAGAGGAAGTGCTAGAGATCACCGGGTACCGCATCGGAACGGTGAGTCCGTTTGGGTTGAAGAACCCGGTCAGGGTCCTGATCGATTCCAACGTCTTGCGGGAAGAGGAGATCTCGGTCGGCTCGGGAGTCCGTAACATGGCGATTATCATGAAAAGCGCGGACCTGCGAAAGACGCTGGGGGATGCCGAAATCGTCTCGCTGACGGAAACGTCCAATGCAGCGTAACTCCTCCGTATGGTAACGTTAATTAACATATGGGGTTTACACAGTGCCGCACACATGCTGCGCCTTGTATTTAAGAAGGCTTAATTTATTAACGAGACAAGTGATAGACAGAAAACTTTCGATGTGAGGGACGTATGACCAGTTTACGAGATTTGTTGAGAAGTGCCAGCCGGACCTTTGCCATTGGCATCGAGCAGCTGCCCGGTGTATTATGTGATGCCGGGACGGTTGCTTATCTGCTTTTACGGGTTTCCGACTATTTGGAAGATAACGAAGACATGGATTCAGAGAAAAAGGTGAACTTGCTCAATGTATGGGTGGAGATCCTTCGAGGCAGCGCCGCGAGCGAGGAATTGACCCAGTATCTTCAGGAGGTGGATACCTCCAACCCGGATGCAGTCGTCGCCCAACATGCGGGGGATATCCTGGCACGCCTTGCTACTCTTCCTCAGGAAGTACAGGAGATCATTAACGATCACGTGATCCACAGCACGCTTGGCATGGCGCGCTGGGTGGAACGCGGTCCCGAGGTCAACGATGAAGAAGACCTGGACGATTACATGTTTGAAGTGGCGGGTCGAGTGGGCTATTTGTTGACCCATCTATTTGCCTGGTACTCCAGCACCATTCGCAACCGCAAGGACAGGCTCCTCCCGCTCGCTCGAGAATTTGGACTTGCCCTGCAAACTGTGAACGTAATCCGCGGCTTGCGCAAGGATTATGAACGCGGCTGGGTCTTTGTGCCGAGGAAATACCTGGCACAGGTCCATCTGACAGAACATGAACTCTTTCAGCCAGAAAACCGTGCCGCGGCGATCCAGGTACTGGATATGCTCGCGGACAAAGCAGAGCGCCACCTGCACGCCGCGCTGACTTGTGTCAAGACTCTGCCACCCTGGCAGCACCGCATCCGGTTAGCCTGTATTTTCCCGTTGATGTTTGCGATCCGCACCCTGGCGATCAGCCGCCGCAACGCGCACGTGTTCGAAGATGAAGCAAAGATTTCGCGGGATGAAGTGAAACAAATCGTCGTGGATTCCAAGTTGTGGGGCTGGTCGAACGCCTGGCTGGATATCTACTTTCAAAAACTGAACGTGGTCCCCGAGAAGTAGAGCGACCGCTGTTTGCTTACCCTACTGCAAGCTTTGGTTCTCCATAAACCAGTATAATAATCCCTGGAGAACAAGCGGTGAGAACCATCCGTCGGACGTTCATTTTGTTGGTCCTCCTGAATGCAGCACTTTCCGCTGCATTCCAATCTGCGCGCGCCCAGACCAGCGATCCCCTCGTCCTTGTAATGACTGCGCATGGTCCGATCATGCCGCCCATGCTCGAGTATTTCAAGCGCGGCATCGAAATTGCAGAACGGCGGAATGCAGAGGTTTTGGTTGTCCAGTTGAACACGCCCGGCGGCGCAGTTCTAACCACTCTGGAGATCATTCGCGAGATTCGGGCGAGCAGCGTCCCTGTGGTGATTTATGTTTCTCCGAAAAATGCGATTGCCGGGAGCGCGGGCGCCATGATCACCGTTGCAGCGCATGTCTCTGCCATGGCACCGGAGACCACGATTGGCGCATCGACGCCGATCATGACTACGGGGGAAAATCTGCCGTCGGATGCGCGCGCAAAAGAAATCAATTCGATGCAGGCAGCGATTCGCCCCTACGTAGAACCGCGCGGGGAAGAAGCTCTTGCTCTCGCCAACGCCATGATCGCTGAAGCGAAAGCTGTCACAAACACAGAAGCCCTGGAAGCCGGGCTGATCGATTTTGTGGCGGATGACCTCGAGGATCTTTTACAGGCTCTGGACGGCTTCACGCTCCAAATGGATGACAGCACACGGACGATCAACACATTGGATGTGGAGACGGCGCCACTCAACATGAGTCTGATCGAAGGGTTCCTGCTGTTTCTTACCGACCCCAATATCGCCTTCCTCCTACTGGCGATTGGCGTTCAAGCCGTGCTGATCGAAATCTCCAGCCCGGGCGGCTGGGTGGCAGGCTTTATCGGTGTGGTTTGCCTGACGCTGGCAGTGTATGGGATGGGTGTGCTGCCGGTCAACTGGTTTGGAATCATCTTTTTGCTCACGGCATTTATCTTATTCATCCTCGACATCAAAGCGCCAACCCACGGCGCGTTGACCACTGCCGGTGTGGCATCGTTTATCATCGGCGCGCTGGTATTGTTCAACTCGCCGGGTGTGCCGCAGTTCCAGCGTGTATCTGTGCCACTGGTGGTTGCCACAGGCGTTGTGATCGGTTTGTTATTCATGGTCATCCTGATCTATGCTCTTCGCGCCCTGAAGGTACCGATCAGCGCCGGGATCGAGTCCCTCATTGGAAAAACAGGGACTGCCCGCTCTGTGGTAGAGGGGAACGGTGGACAGGTTCAGCTGGGACCGGAGCTGTGGACAGCAGAAGCCGTGGACGCTGCCGAATCCATCGGTAAGGGCGATAGAGTGGAAGTCGTCGAAGTGAAAGGATTACGATTGAAAGTTAGGAAGATAAAGTAACTTCTGTACTTGCAATCCGTCATGCATCAAACCAAGAAGGAGCTTATGCCTGTAACCCCCACAAGAGACCGGATTATCCCCGAAACTGACGTCCGCCCCCTGCGCCGCCCGGATTGGATCAAGGTGCGAGCGCCGTCTGGCGAGACGTATGAATGGCTGTACGGACTGATGCGCAAGAAAGAATTGCATACTGTCTGTGAGGAAGCGATGTGCCCCAACTTGGGAGAGTGCTGGGGCAGCGGCACTGCTACATTTTTGATGCTTGGTGATGTCTGCACACGGACGTGTGCGTTCTGCGACATCAAGCACGGTAAGCCCACACTGATGGACTGGGGCGAAGCCGAGCGCGTAGCGCAGGCTGTCAAAGCGATGGAATTGAAGCACGCGGTCATCACATCGGTGAACCGCGATGAACGCAGGGATGGCGGTGCCCCCATCTTTGCTATGGTCATCCGGCGGATTCGAGAATTATTGCCGGGTTGTTCCATTGAAGTCTTGATCCCCGATTTCAAAGGTTCGCTCGAGGCTCTGAAAATCGTCATGGATGCGCGCCCCGAAATCCTGAATCACAACGTGGAGACGGTGCCGCGTCTGTTCAAGACGGTTCAGCCGCAGGATAACTATGAGTGGGCTGCCACGACCCTATCCAACGCAAAGAAACTTGACCCCGATGTGCTGACCAAATCCGGCATCATGGTGGGGCTCGGCGAAGAGATGGAGGAAGTCAAAGCGGTAATGCGTGACCAGCGCTCGTGGGGCGTGGATATTTTGACGGTTGGCCAATATCTCCAGCCCAGCAAGAAACACATGCCGATCTCTCGCTACTACACCATGGAAGAGTTCGCCGAGCTGCGTGAGTATGGCTACTCGATTGGTTTCAAATGGGTGGAATCGAATCCGCTTGTGAGGTCGTCGTATCACGCGGCGGACCAGGTGCGGGCATTGAGTGTGGTGCATCGAAAGTTGTACGGGGAGCAAAAGGCAGAGAAGAAAGAGTAGAAAATTTGAAACTCCCGCTGAAGTGTCGGCGGGAGTTTCCGATTGTGCAAGTTTGCGTTATCAATCCAATCGACGGACAGGCACTCGCGTTTTAATGCTCATATTGTGTAGAATGGAGATACCTTGAGCACACAACGTTTCAAGACAACCATCGCCAAATCCGGGGGCAGAGTTTTTATTCCCATTCCTTTCCACCCAAATGAAGTATGGGGTGTGAAGCAGCGCCACCACATTACGGGTACTGTGAATGGACACAAGGTACGTGGTTCGCTTGGCTCGGATGGGCAACAGTACTTTCTTCCCCTAGGCGCTGCCTGGAGACGCGATTGCGGAATCGATGCCGGGGATACAGTAGAGGTCACTCTATCTCCAGAAGGTCCGCAGTCGGAAAGTTTGTCGGCGGATGTTTCAGATGCATTGGATACAGAACCACAAGCGAAAGCCTTCTTCGAGTCCCTGGCGACCTTCTATAGAAACACGTATATTAAGTGGATCGAGAGCGCCAAACGACCGGAAACCCGTGCCGCTCGCATCCAGGAAATGATCGAATTACTCAAAGCAGGCAAAAAGCAAAAATGACATTGGACCGGCTCACAGCAGAATTTGAGACGTTTCACGGGGAATTAAAATCCTTCCTCCTGCGAATGACTGCCAGCGTGCAGGATGCGGAAGATCTCGTTCAGGAAACCTACATTAAAGCCCATTCGAAGATCGACACATTCCGAGGGGAATCGTCGCTAAAGACCTGGGTGTTTAGCATTGCATCGAATCTTGCCCGGGACTTGTTGAGATCAAAGAAGCGCTGGCCCGAGAACGTGACGGATATCTGCAAAGATGCCGCGCTTGGCAACCAGCAGTTTTTCCAGGAAGCCATGCGTATCCGGCAGACATCGCCGCAGGGAAATTTCGAGATCAAGGAACATATCGCGTTCTGCTTTACCTGCGTCTCAAAATCTCTCCCGCTGGAGGGGCATCTTGTCCTTCTATTAAAAGAAATCTACGACTTCAAAGTTAAGGAAATTTCCCAGATCCTTCAGATGAGCGAAGCAATGGTGAAATACCATTTGCATGTAAGCCGCAGCAAGATTATCGAAATTTTCGACCATCGTTGTTCGCTGATCAACAAACAGGGAATCTGTTACCAGTGTACGGAACTGAACGGCATTTTTAATCCCAGGCAAAATGCACAGGAAGAGCTGATAGAAATTGAGATGGCCAGGGAGGCGGAAAATAGAAGCAAAGAGGAATTATTCAACCTGCGCATGAAAATCCTGCAGGAGCTCGATCCGTTTGAATCAGGGGCGGCAGAACTACAGCTCCATCATCTGGAACACAACCGGCAGGTCATGGAAAACTACCTGGAAGAAAACTCATAAATCGCCTATCGTTTTTTCTCTCCTAATCGTCTAAATAAGAAAAGGAGTGTAGAAATGAATCAACAGGCAAATTCAAAGACCCAGGAGGGGAAAGCCACCACCACGAGAAAGACCTTCAGC
>JAICRQ010000462.1 GCA_025966435.1 Anaerolineales bacterium
GGCGGATTGTGATGAAGCGAGGGTCGCGGTCCTTGGGGAGAATCATGGCTGCACCTGTCCTTCTTGCATCTGACGGACGGTTGGCGTTAGATAAGGCGGGCGGACATGGGTTTGAGAACTCATTTCCCAGGCGGCTGTTCGTGCGTGGCTGGACGATATTCAAGATGATACTCCAGCTCATCCTGTCCGATGATATGGCACCCCAGTCGCTCATACAAGAGCTGCGCACGGGGGTTGTCTTTATCAACCGAAATGAAGAGGGGCATCTGCTTCAGGTCAGCCTCACGCTTCAGTTGTTCAACCAACGTGCTCCCGATACGCTGGTTCTGATGTTCGGGCAGGAGCTGTATGCCTGCCAGCGTAATGCTTGTCTGCGTTCGCACCACGCGTAGTCGTCCAACGGGATAGCCGTCGTATTCGATGACACTTAACGTACAATCGGGTATCGCGCCCAGAATGGTTTTCCGCGTCCAGTTTTCATATCCGGCGCGGTATTCAACCAGATCCACATCGGGTGGAAATCTTCCTTGCGCCAGAGTGGCGGTAATCACCACATCAGCAAGAAAGGCAGCGTCTTCAAGAGTTGCTGGACGAAGATCGATACTCATTGCGTCTTACCTGACGACGCGGAATCGAAGATGGGTGACGCCTTGAGCCTCGGTCGCACTAATTTTCTCCAGTTTAATTTGCTCAGTGCCAATATTCTCGAACAACGGGATACCTTCGCCAAGCAGTACATGCACGAGGTGAAGATTTATTTCGTCCAACAGTTTAGCTTTTAAGTACTGCTGAGCGGCATTGGCTCCGCCATTCAACACGACGTCTTTTTCACCTGCGGCGGCTCGAGCGTTTTCAAGAGCGCTTTCAATGCCGTCCGTAATGAACGTATAGGACGTTCCACCTTGTTTGACGATCGTTTCTTGCGCTGTATGGGAAAGCACAAAGCAGGGGGCGTGAAAGGTGGGGTTATCTCCCCACGGGCCCAATCCAAAGTCGAATACTCGCCGCCCCATAATAAAGGCCCCGGCGTGCTTGAGATATGCCGATTCCCATTCCTCCGCTTCGTGCCCGGTCTTGCCACGGAACATCCAGTCGTGAAGGATATCAAGGGCTCCTAATTCGCGGTCGGGATTCGTGTCATCCTTTGGCCCGGCAATGAAACCATCCAGTGACATACTCATAGCTAAAATCACGTTTCCCATGCAGACTTCTCCATGTGAGACCTATCAATCGCCGACCTGCTCCCGCGTAACCTTGCTTGAAAGGCTATTATATTCCCCCACAATGGTGATGACGACATTTCCCTTTTTGTGTCCTTTTTCTACATACCGGTGCGCCTCGACGATTTGTTCCAGCGGGTAACATCGATCTATGACCGGTTTTAACGTCCCCATCTCAACAAGCTCTTTAATGAAAATTAAATCTTCACTTTTAAGGTTTACGGAATCACCTACGGAAAGAAACTTCCCCTGTTTCGTTAGCGATCCTTTACTACGCGCCGAGCTCTTGCCCACGGCGTCAAAGATGACATCATAGGTCTGACTGCCTTTCGTAAAATCCTCCCTGGTGTAATCCAGGACTGTATTGGCTCCCAGAGATTTCACAAGCTCTACGTTTGTGGTGCTGCATACTCCGGTAACTTCCGCTCCAAGATATCTGGCAAGCTGTACCGCAAACGTGCCTACACTTCCAGAAGCTCCATAGATCAGTACCTTTTGTCCGCCCTCAACATTTCCTTTTTTAAGAAAGCTCAATGCAGTAAGCGCGCCGCATGGAAGAGCAGCGGCTTCTGCATAGGTCAGGTTAGCCGGTTTGATGGCAACCACCCCATCTCTTGCGGGCTCCCCCGTTTCAGGCAGACATCTATATTCGGCATAACCACCAAAGCCAAAACCGGCAAATGCAAACACCGGGTCCCTTTTCTTGAATAGCTTTACATGTTTGCCTGTTGCTTCAATTTCCCCGGCGAGTTCGAGGCCCAATATGTTTACCTTTTTGGGCCGTAGGAGACCATTGAAAAGCCTTGCAGCAAATGGGTCAGCCTTTCGCATGCGCCAATCTCCTGCTGTGACGGTTGTCGCATGGATCTTAATCAGGATTTCATTGTCTTTCGGAGCAGGTTTTTCTACCTCTTTGAGCTGAAGTACATCCGCTGGTCCGTACTCTGTGTATACCATCGCTTTCATGCGTTTCCTCCGAGTTGTCTTTTTACATTACTGATTCAACGCAAAGAGGCTGCCCTATATTCGGTTTGCATCGTATTTTATGTTTGCACCATCGTGAGAAGTGGTTTCCTGTAAACGGTTATCTTCTTCCTGACTCTGAAACCGCAATCTTCATATACCTTCGTCGCCCCGGTCAGGTTCTCGCTATCTACCCCCAGCGCCGATTCGGTCATCCCTGCTCGTTTCTGGGCTCGAAAGCTCAGGGCGATCAACGCCCTCGCCAATCCGCGCCGGCGGAACGGACGCCGCACGCTGATCCCCTCAGTCCAGCCGCGCTGGCGATGATAGAGCTTGTTCTGCTCGTGATCGATAAACGTCTTCACCTGACCAGCCACCTGGTTTGTCGCGATCTCCCAGGCAATCTGCCACAGCTCCGGCTGAAAGGTTGTCGTGTCACTGAGCCAGCCATGGTAATCCTCCTCGCTGGGCTCGCTGAACCCCCAGTGATCACGGAATGCCTCGGTATCCGCGTCCCAAATCGCCTGGTAGTGCTCGGGCAGGGCAGGTCGCACCTCGAAACCTTCGGGTAAAGGATAATCCGGAATGTTTTCCAGATCCGGACGCTCCATCTCAAACCAGTAGCGCGCGGGTCCATACCCCGATTTTTCCAACATGGCTGCAAAGCCGGTCTCGCCCTGTGCGGCAGCGGTCCATAAGAACTTTTCGACCTCCGGCGGATGACCGGCGGCGATCTCCCGCAGCCGTCCTTCCATCCAGCGCAGCATCGCACCGCCGATTCCCCTGCGACGCCAGAGCGGCAGAATCCTGCCAACGAACATGTACCTGCGTTCTCCGCTGCCTTCCTCTCGCCACGTGCCGCGTGAGTAGCCAATCACCTCAGGGTCGCTGCCATCGCCCGGGTCCACCTCTGCAAAGATCATATCCGTATACGGATCGCAGTTGGTCAGGTGCGCAAAGAAATTTTCCAATTCCTCGGGCGTGTCGGCGCGTTCTGTATCGTCCACTTCTGCCGAGAGGCGGGTGATAGTCGCCATGTGTTTGAAATCATCTCCCCCACGAAAATGCCGGAACCGCAAACCAGGGATCCGCGGCGCATCCGGGAGTTGAATTGCATCTGAACTCATGATTCACTGCCTCCAAGATTGAACAATGATGGAATTTCAGAGGGATATTGTTATTTTACTCTTATCCCCATTTGCCGCCTAA
>JAICRQ010000406.1 GCA_025966435.1 Anaerolineales bacterium
CCTTCGACAAAGGCGAATACGGTCGCGCTGGCGAGCTCTTTGAAAAGCTCGCGGAAACGGCGTTTGCCCGCGGCGGACCTCGTGCACCGTTATTCTACTTAAAGGCAGGGCAGGCGCGGATTCTCGCGGGACAAACCGCGCTGGGAATGCCGTCAGTCAGGCGCGGTCTCGAATTACTCGCGGAAGGCGAGCAGTTCCAGCGATTACAGAACGCTGGCAAACGTGTGATCGCAGAGCTGAATGAACGAGGATTGGGCAACGAAGCGTCTGAAATAGAAACCTTGCTGCGAACCCAACGACCGTCAGAGACTCCATCGGATCGGCCAGAGCCAAGACCACCTCTTCCCACTCACTGCTCATCCTGTGGCGCCGCGGTATTACCCGATGAAGTGGAATGGCTGGATGAGTCCACTGCGGAATGTGCCTATTGTGGCAGCCCGATTCGATAGTTGCCCTATGCCGATCACACTGACCGAAGATTACATTTCACGATGCCTGGAAGAGGCTCTCAGGAAAGATCCATCCTCCGATGGGTTTGCTGAAATAGACCTCAACGAGGAAACAACGTTGAAATGCGCGGCAGTGTTGATTCCGCTGGTATGGTATGACGAAGAGTGGCATCTTCTGTTCACGCGCCGCACCGACACGGTCGAATCCCACAAAGGACAGGTCTCCTTTCCCGGCGGCGCGTGCGATGAGGGCGAAACGACACCTGAACAGACTGCTCTACGCGAAGCCGATGAAGAGATTGGAGTTAACCCTGCTGATGTGAGGGTGTTAGGAAGATTATCAAACCTTGTTACGATCACGTACTTCCGTGTCACGCCTGTGGTGGGTGTTGTCCGATGGCCTGCCGTGTTCCGCGTGGGAGCGCATGAGGTGGCGCGCATTTTCACCATCCCGGTGGCGTGGCTGGCGAACACGGCGAACCGCTGGCAGTTTGAGATGCCAGGAAGGACGCGTTCCCTGATCGCCTACCATCCCTACGATGGCGAATTGCTCTGGGGAGCCACCGCGCGCATGACGGTGGATTTTTTGAATGTCCTGGGTCTGTAACTCGCGCGATGAGATCTGGTATGAATCGTCCTCCAGAAATAAAAACTCCCCGATGTTTCGGGGAGTTTTCTTTTGAGAGAAGGTTTACTCTTCTTCGTCTTCCTTCTTGCCGCGTTCCACGGCGAGTTCGGGTTCGGCCTCGCCAGGGGCAACCTCTGCACCGGGGACGCCTGCACCTTCCTCTTCCACCTTCGCGAAGGTCGCAACGGCAACCATTGTATCGGGATCGTCAAGCAGCTGAACCTTGTCAGAAACCTTGATGTCCCTTACACGGATACCCTCACCAGGGCGCGCGAGCACCGAAATATCCACGTCGATGCGTTCGGGCAAATCGGCAGGAAGACATTCCACCTCAAGAGATTGAAGATTTACCACCAGCACGGCGTTGTAATCTTTCACGGCAGCGGATACACCTACCAGATTTACAGCCACACTTGCGCGTAGAGTCTCGGTCAGTGACACAGTCAGGAAGTCCACGTGCAGCAGGCGGTTTTTGATGTAATCACGCTGCTTTTCACGGACGAGCGCTGGATATTCTTTGCCGTCCAAATCAACGGTTACCAGGCTGGATGATGTAAGTCTTCCCAAGACCAGCGAAGCGCTGTGGGCATCCAGCGAAACAATGATCGGGTCTGTGTGGCGACCATAGATCACGGCAGGCAGCTTGCCTGCGCGGCGGAGGGCACGTAATTGCTTACCGATCACATCACGTTTTTCAGCTTTTAGTATTACTTTCTCCATCTTACTTTACTCCTCGAGCGCCTCTCACCCGCCATTTAACGACTTAAGTCGTTACTGCGAGTTACCTTCGCTCTTTGAATAGAATTGTGTAGTGACGACTCTGCACAGAGTCGTCACTACGTTTACACAAGATTATTTTCGTCCGAACAACATCCGTCCAAGCAAGAACATCAAACCGGTGAAGAGACCGGATGTCAGACCAGCGATCAAAGCGGAACGCGTATCCAATATTGTTGTGACATTCCCGCTGACATTTCGCCCGATCAGGAGGACTGCTCGCGCGCCTTCTGCATGGACATCGCTCCCAACGACAACGCCGCTCACTCCGTAATGCACCTCTGCGTTTCGGGCGACGACCGCACCTGTATAGCCATTGACAGAAGCCTTCTCCGCCTGGACAAACCCAAAGGCACTCCTCTGCGAGAGGACTTCTTCTGCCTCCACAGAGCCCAAGGCAGATTGATAGGCGCTCACACTGCTCGCTTGGACCTCGCCTGCCGCGCTCTGCTGAAGCGCAACTTCATCTGCATGGATTGTTTCCGCGGCGGATTGCTGCATTCGCACCAACTCCGCATGCACTGAGCGCATATTTTCTTGGGAAACATTCGCTACCTGTGTCTGTTCGGATTCAGAGGGTTTTTCAGGTTCTATCATAATCTAGCACACTCTTGGCAGAAAATCCGTCCCGCGGAGCGCGGGACGGAGAGGATAACGGCTGGAATTTTACCACAATGTGGATATTTATCGGCTGCGATTTTGCCTCATCGCCTTGGCAATCTCATGGGAATAATCATCCGTTCGCTTTTCAAGATGAGTCACAATACTCCGGTAACTTTCTTCATCCCGGTTCTGGCTCAGCTTGTAATTTGCCTCGATCTCAGTGACCTCAATCTGGAACGCGGCAACTCCTCGTATCTCTTTCTCTACGAAATCCTGTGGAAGAGTTTCCAGCCTGTAAGGCGTAGTTGTTTCGTAGCGGTCGGTCAATCGCTTAAGGATTCCGTACGTTTCGGTTGGATCGACAATGATACGAGGTTTCCCATACACATGCACAGACTGATAATTCCAGGTCGGCACGTTGACGTGGTTGTACCAGGTCGGCGAAATATAGGTGTGCGGTCCCTGAAAGATCACCAATACCTCGGGGTTTTTCTCGAACATTTTCCATAGCGGATTCGCCCTGGACATGTGCCCATTGATCCAAAGCCTCTCACCATCTTCGATAAATTCCATCAATAAATGGCTGGCAACCGGCTTTTCCCCATCAAACGCCACCAGCGTGGCGAAGTCGTTCTGGCGGATGAATTCAAGGATCTTCCCGCGATCCTCTTCACGAAAGTATTTGACGATGTGCATACTGCTCCTTTGCTGGTAAAGTATAACATTGGGCTGCAAGGGTCGTAAATTTCAGAAGGTATAATTCCCCCACCCTCTTTAAGGAAAACACATGCGCCGTTATTTACTCTTCACCGTCTTCATCTCCGGTATGACCACCCTTGCCGCGGAGCTCGCGGCCGGGCGACTCATCGGGAATGTGTTCGGCACAAGCAATATTGTCTGGGCAAGCATTATCGGACTCATTCTCATCTATTTAACGTTTGGATATTTCCTCGGCGGCAAGTGGGCGGATGCCAACCCGACGCCCGCGGCGATGTACCGTATCCTGGCGTGGGGCGCGTTCACGCTTGGGCTCGTCCCTTATATCGCGGGACCGGTCCTTCGGGCTGCAGCGACCGCGTTTGAGACGTTACAGGTCGGAATACTGGGTGCGTCGTTCCTTGCGGTGCTGGTTCTCTTTGTCGTTCCCATCACGTTGCTCGGCACGATTTCTCCCTTTGCGATTCGCTTGAGCGTTGACGACACCTCCCGCGCCGGACAAATCTCGGGACAGATTTACGCTATTTCCACATTAGGGTCATTCATCGGGACGTTTCTACCAACACTGGTCACCATTCCCGCGATCGGCACCAAGAACACCTTCCTCGTATTTAGTCTCCTGTTACTGTTTGTCGCTCTGGCAGGGCTGGGAAAATTCGCCAGCCG
>JAICRQ010000521.1 GCA_025966435.1 Anaerolineales bacterium
CTTGTCCTTGGCTTGCTTGCGCTTGTAGGGGATAACGAAAAAGCCGACGATCGCCAGCGTGCCCGCCGCCAGGATGCCGGTCACGTCCAGGCTGGAGGAAAGTACCGCTGCCGTAACGAGCGCCCCGAGCCCCACCGCGCCCACCTCCAGCAGCGCGGTTTGTGCGACCGCGGTCTCCACGTGAGCCGCCAGGTCTCGTGCTTCACTTTCCTGGTCGTACTCCTCGATGATGCGCTGGACGGTCCTGCCCATGGTATCGATTAATTCCCGCCGGCGCATTTCGCGCGGCTCCATGCCTTCGCCCACAATGTGCTCGGCGTGGAGCGCCCGGCGCCGCTGGACGTAGGTCATCACCCGCTGCCATTCCTGCAGGTCTTTTTGCACCAGCCAGTCGATCAACCGCCGGACGTGCTCCTCGATCTGCTGCGGGATGTCGGCAAGCACATTCTTCTCAAAATCTGCCCGCACCTTATCGCCGCGCATCAGTTCCTGGATGTTCATGATGCGCATGGTGGTATCGAAGAAATCGAGGCCGCGCTGTTCGAGGCGGTGCAGGATGTTCTCCACTTCCGCCAGGCGCGGCTGAAGCTCGTTGCGCAGATCGCGCTCATAGTCCTTGATGGTCGCCTCCAGAGACGCGGCGGTCTGCAGATCCTCTTTCAGATCCTCCGACTGCGCCTCGTTGACGTTCGCGGTTTGAGTCAGGATATTTTCTGCCACGCCCAACGGATTGCTGAACTTGAGCTGCAATCGAGTCGAGTCATCCAGGGTAGAGGTGATGTACTGCTCCAGCGCATCTAAACCGCTGGCGGCGCGCAGGCTGAGGCGCTTCTCAGGGTCCGGTTCGGCGAGAGCGCGCTGCGCCAGCCGCGCCGAGACGGGGAAGAACTCCGGCGTATCGCCGAGGACCGTGGTCGCATGTTTGAGGACGAACGATCGTACTTCCTGCAGGGAGGATTCGTTTTCGATGATGTCCGCTTTGTTGAGCGCAAAGACCACCTTCTTCCCCCACGAAAGGATACGTTCGAGGAACTGACGCTCGCTCTCTGTGAGCGGATGATCGGCAGAGGTGGCAAAGAGCACCAGGTCGCTGCGCGGCACGAATTCATCCGTCAGCCGCTCGTGATAACGGATGACCGCGTTCGTCCCGGGCGTATCGACGATATTCAATTCCCTCAACAAATCCAATGGATAGGTGTAAATGGAGAAATTTTCATCCACCACCTGTTCGGCAACCTTGTCACCCCACTTCACAAGCGTGACGCGCGAGGTCGTCGGCGTCGCTCCTTCGGGCAGCACCTTCTCGCCCAGCAGTGCATTGACGAGGGCGCTCTTCCCTGCATTGAATTCGCCCACCACCACGAGTAAAAACAGTTCATCCAGCTGCAGGATGGCGTCCTGCAGAGTCGTCAGCGATTCGCGCGGGACGTCCAGTTCCGCCAGTGCCAGCCGGATCTCGGACAGCGCGTCTTTTTCCTCACGCAGGAACTGAGCCTGTTCATCGCTAAGCATCGATTGGCGCATAAGTTCTCCTAAAGACCGCTGGTCGAGTAGCCCCGAAGGATCGTGGAGGGGCGTATCGAGACCAGCAGTTCTAGAAAATGTTTCACCCTCTTGCAACACGTTGGTCTCGATACGGCAGAAGAACGCTGCCTACTCGACCAACGGATTGCTTTTGAAACAAATTGTCTGGTGAGTAGAATGATCATCACTTTTTTTAACGTATGGCTTTACAATTGTATTATGAATCGTCCCTTTGTGTTCATCAATGTTGCGATGACCGCGGACGGCAAGATCGATACATTTCAGCGAAAAGGAGCCGCGATCTCTTCCCTGCGCGATAAAGAGCGCGTCGACGAGCTGCGCGCCGGGGCAGACGCGGTGATGGTGGGCGGGAGAACCCTCCTTGACGAAGACCCCAAGTTAACGGTTAAATCGGAAGTGTTGCGTGCCGAGCGTGTCCGGCGCGGGCGTCCCCCAAACCCTGTGAAGGTGGGTGTGGTCTCACAGGCAAATATTAAAGAAAATTCGCAATTTCTCACCACCGGACCGGCAGCCATCGTAATATTTACCACCCGCCGCACATCTAAGAGACAGCTTTCCCTGCTCAAAGCGCGGAACGTGGACGTATATGTGGATGATGCACAGCAGGTCAATTTGGAACGTGCATTAGCTACCCTGAAGGACCTTGGCATTGAACGCCTGATGGTGGAAGGCGGCGGAACGCTTAATTTCGAATTAATGCGGCTTGGCCTGGTGGATGAAGTCACAGCATACGTCGCGCCTGTGATCTTTGGGGGAGAGTCTGCTCCGACCCTGGCGGCAGGTTCCGGCCTGCAGAGGAGCGAAGCCATCTCCTTGCATTTGATCGATGCCGAGAAATGGGAGGATGGCGGTGTGCTACTGAAATATCAATTTGAGAGGTGATTATGACAACGACGATGCATGAAAAATTTGACGTGCTTCTGGAAACAGAAGGCGATCATGAATGTGAAGGCTTGGGTAAGGATAAAGTCTGTGTCCGTGTTGTGGCAATGGCGGAACTGCCAACCCGCTTTGGAGATTTCCATATCGTAGCGTTCGAGAACAACAAGGATGGCAAGGAACATGTTGCCATCACCAGGGGTGATGTGATTGGCGCCTCGGATGTACCCGTGCGTCTACATTCTGAGTGCCTGACCGGAGATGTGATGGGCTCTCTGCGCTGTGACTGCCGCGACCAGCTCGAGGCAGCTTTAAAGAAGATCGGGAAGATGGAGCGGGGTATCGTGCTCTATCTGCGCCAGGAAGGACGCGGCATCGGACTGATCAATAAGATTCGCGCCTACAGTTTGCAGGATCAGGGGCTGGATACCGTGGAGGCAAACCTGGCGCTCGGTTTCCGCGACGATGAGCGCGACTATGCGGTGGC
>JAICRQ010000607.1 GCA_025966435.1 Anaerolineales bacterium
TGGCAAGGGCGCGTACCATGACGCGAACTTCAGCATAGTATCGAGACAAAATCCCACCGATCATGAACGTAGTGCCAGAGAGATACATTGCACCTAAAAAACGGGCGTGGAGTGCCGGTACCAGCCAGGGAATGGCTTTATCCACCATATCCGGGATGAAGTAACCCCAAATACCTACCCATAAAGCTAATAAGCCGACGGCACCAAAGTAGATACGTTCTCCGCGGGTGATGGTTCGCATTGTTCTTCTCCTTGTTCAAGAGCTTAGTGTAGGAAGTTGCCAACCCGATTCACGTGAACTTCTGGCTCTCATATTGCGTGCCTGGAACTGCTGCTACTGCGTGCAGCAATTCTGTGGATTTAATGAAAACAGTCTGCTGGGTATTCTCTTTCCAAATTATACGACTCTCCGTTGAGAAACTGCAACAACGCGCTATAATTTGCCGCAATGAGTTCGATCACTATTCCTGTCAAGACGAAGGATCATCCACACCTGCGACCGCTGAACGTACTGCGCGACCTCTCTGCGGTAGCAGACCTGATCGAGCTGTGCTTCTCCCCGACGATGGACAACGACGGTCAGCGCTACCTCTCGGATATGCGCCGCGCCAGCCGCGATGACAGCTTCCTGAGGTGGGCATCGCGCGTGTCGGAAACCGCGTCCATGCCGCTGATGGGATACGTCTGGGAGCAGGATGGGCGTATCGTTGGCAATGCCAGCCTGATTCCCTTCCGCGATCGGGGTAAGCGCGTCTATTTGATTGCGAACGTGGCAACCCACCCCGATTATCGCCGGCGCGGTATTGGGCGAGCGCTGACCGAACGTGTGATGAAACAGGCTCACGATAAAAGAGCCTCCGCGATCTGGCTGCACGTCCGCGATGACAACCCCGGCGCGATCGAACTGTACCGGCAATTGGGATTCAAGGAAATGGCACGTCGTACAACCTGGCAGGGGAGTCCGGATGCTCGTCTTATTCATCCCCGTACCGACATCAGAATCGTCCCCCGGCATCCGCGGTTTTGGCCCCTCCAGCAAGACTGGCTTCAACGCCTTTACCCCAAAAACCTGAGCTGGTATCAATCCTGGAACTTGAACGCGCTTCGACCCGGTCTCTGGAACTGGCTTTATCTCTTATTTATTGATTTCAATATCAAACAGTGGGCGGCAGTGCGGGACGATGAATTGCTCGCTGCCCTTGCCTGGATGCCGCACGGGGGCAGATCCGAGTCGCTTTACGCCGCCACCGGTCCTGCACAGGCGAGCGGCGAAGCTCTTACTTCCTTGTTGATTCATGCGCGGCGCACAATCACTTATTCGTCCAACCTCATGCTGGATTATCCAGGGGGCCAAATGACAGATGCGATCCGTGCAGCCGGTTTCCAGCCGCGCCGTACCTTGTTATGGATGCGCGCATGATGCAACGGGAATGGACTATCTGCGTATAAAGGGGTGAGTACATCAAATACTCGAGGCCGCCTGAGCGCCTTTGAGTAAGAGGAGATTCACATGACAAAGTTCATTCTACGATGGGCGATCAATGCGATCGCGTTATATCTGGCGGTGGTCATCCTACCGGGCATCGATCTCGCAAGCGACTTGGTTTCGATCCTGTGGCTTGCCCTAATCTTCGGGCTGATCAACGCCCTCTTCCGCCCATTAATCCAGTTGTTGACCTGCCCATTGATCATCCTGACGCTGGGTCTGTTCACGCTGGTGATCAACACGTTCCTGTTCTGGCTGACGAGCGTGATCGGTCAATCGTTTGGGTTTGGATTGGTCATCTCTGACCCCGTTTGGTGGAATGCCTTCCTGGGCGGGTTAGTCGTCAGCATCGTGAGCGTCGTGCTGACGATGATCTTGAAAGATGAGCTGAAGCGGAAGTGGTAGAAGAATCACGCCAGAAA
>JAICRQ010000135.1 GCA_025966435.1 Anaerolineales bacterium
CATCTCGACCCGGTATTGACCGATTTCAAGCCAGACTGGGTGCTGGTCGTCGGCGATACAGCGACCGTCGTCACCACCTCTTTACTCGCTTACTATCGGCGAATTAAGGTAGGTCATATCGAGGCAGGGCTACGAACGCATAACAAATGGCATCCCTTCCCCGAGGAGCTCAATCGCCGTATTGCCACGGTCATTGCCGATCTGCATTTTGCGCCGACAGAATGGTCAAAGGGAAATCTTTTGCGAGAAGGCATCGACGAAAAAAACATCGTGATCACGGGCAACCCGGTCATCGATGCAATGAACTTCGTAGTGCAGCAGGAAGAGCCGCAGGAAATCACCACTCTGTTAGAGAGACTACGGACCAGGAGACTAGAGACTAAGAGACTTATCCTCGTCACCGCGCATCGCCGCGAGAACTTTGGAAAGCCGTTTGAGAATATTTGTCACGCGATCAAAGAGCTTGCTACACGTGAGGACGTCGAGATCGTCTATCCTGTCCATTTGAACCCGAATGTGCAGGAGCCTGTCAACCGAATCCTTAAGGGTACGCCGCGTGTCACATTGCTGCCTCCGCTGGATTATCGTCCGATGGTGCATCTGATGAAACATGCAAAACTGCTCATTACCGACTCCGGCGGACTACAGGAAGAAGCTCCATCGCTGGGTATCCCGGTCCTCGTTTTGCGTGAAACTACCGAACGCCCGGAAGGAATCGAGGCGGGAACACTTAAGCTCGTGGGCACAGAAACCAGCCAGATCGTCCGTGAAGCGGAACGCCTTTTGGATGATCCCGCTGCGCATGCAAAGATGGCTAAAGCGGTGAATCCGTATGGCGATGGACACGCGGCAGAACGAATCATACAAACATTGGTGAATTCGTCGGAAATGTTTTGACACAGCTATCCAAATTGAAAGGTATAGTCCTCCCGGCTCTGTATATAATGATTTTATGAAAGCAACCCGGCAACTGGCTGCACTTTTTGTCCTTCTGGCAACCTTGTTGTCCGAACCGGGATCCGCTGTTGCGCAATCCACAACCGTCCAGTTTTTTCCGGAGACCGGGCATTACGTAAAAGGGGAATTTTTACAATTTTACAGAATTGTGCCTGACCCTCGCCTTGTCTTTGGCTATCCCATCACAGAGCAGATCACATCCAGGGATAGCAAAACCGTCCAATACTTCCAACGCGCTCGCTTCGAATTACGGCAAGACCTGCCTGAAAATCAGCGAGTGCAGCTCACGCCCGTCGGGCAGGCGTTGTATGAACGCGCCGACCAGTTGAATCTCGGCAACATATCAGGCTGTGAGTTGTTTCCAACCGGCTACTCGGTCTGCCTGGCGTTTCTTGATTTCTTCAAAACCAGCGGCGGTGCGGCGCAGTTTGGCAATCCCATCTCACCGTTCGAATACCACGAAAGCCTGATCGTGCAATATTTTGAGAACGCCCGGCTTGAGTGGCGCGCGGACCGGCCGGAAGGTCAGCGCGTGGTTCTTACTGACCTCGGTCGTCACTATTTCGATCGGCTGGGGGAAGACCCGGCTCTCCTCAAGCCGGTGAGCCCTCTCGATGCCACGATCAATCCTATACTGTCGATAAAGGCTCACGCCTTTGTAGCAAGACCGTTGACAGGTTCTACCGGTCAGCAAGCCGTTTATATCATTGTCCAGAGCCAGACTCTACAAGCTGTTTCAGACGCCACAGGCAAAGTCACTGTACGTTGGACGGACGGTCGGGTAGAAGAATATTACTTTACCACCAACCAGGCGGGGCTGGGTCGTGTGACGCTCAATTTTTCAGACCAAAAACAGGGGGAACTCGTGCCGATCGATATTACTGTTGTGCATCAGGGACTGGGAAGCAGGACACGGACATCGTTCCGGATCTGGTTCTAATCCAACTCTCTCCAATGAAATACCGGACCCTCCTTGCAAGCCAGCTTCCAATCGGATTTTAAAGTCACGGCACACACTCCGCAATCTGCGATTCCCCCACATGGGATGCCTGTGCGGATGAGAACTTGCGCGTCCGTCCGAGCCGCCAGGCGACTCCGATTCCTCACTCTTTCTCTCAACTCCTGCAGATTCTCGCGCGCAACATCAAAAGCGACGTAATCCGCCCACTCCAGAACATCGCTTAGACTCGAGAGCGGCTGCACCTCTACATCATCGAGCAGGTCTTCCGGCGTCGTGTTGCTGACCAGGACAACTGCGGCATCCTGCTTCAATGCCGGTCGAATCAATCCCCGCAGACGCACCGGCGCATCATCCAATGCTACAAGCCCGACCCTGCGAGCTGCGAGCGGAAGACTAAAGCCGCGTCCCAGTGGACCGCGCAGGTGCAGGAGCAGTCCTGGACTCCAGTCAGCCGTGGCAGGTGCAGCGGCGATAAAACCCTGAGGCGCGGAATCCGAATAGAAAACAGGAATAGCTAAGGGTGAGCCTGATCCGTCATTTGCCAGCAGATACTGCCCCGGCGCGGGAATCAAATGTGGTGAGCAGGAAATGCGCACATAGCGATCCCCATCCTCAAGAATCAGTTCAAGCACTTGCCCTGTCCCTGTTTGCATACTGCTATGCTATCATAGCGAAATAATTCTTTCAACAAATAGACAACAGCAAGTGGTGTAAAATGACCGGCGATCAGCAATGACTTCCGGTCATTCTGATTCAGGAGTTCTATGCCGATTCCACAAACCGGACGCGAGATCCGCCTGACAACCCTTTCTGCCTGTGCAGGTTGAGCGTCCAAACTAAGCGCTGAGGCGCTGACGCAGGTTCTGCGTCCTGTCAAAGACATCTTCGATGCCTCTTCGTTCCCGGACTTACTGGTGGGTCTACGGGATCCTGACGACGCGGCTGTCTGGCGTCTGGACAAGGAACGTGCGATCGTGGTCACTACAGATTTTTTCACGCCCGTGGTGGACGACGCTTATGATTATGGAGCCATCGCGGCCGCAAACAGCCTTAGCGATGTGTATGCAATGGGAGGGAAACCTTTCCTCGCCTTGAATATTGCGGCGTTGCCAGAGAACCTGCCTGATGAAATCTCGAGCGAGATCATCCGCGGCGGCGCGGAAAAAGCGCGGGAAGCGGGCGTTGTGATCGCAGGCGGGCATACAGTCAAGGACAAGGAACCGAAGTATGGTCTGGTCGTCATCGGCTTCGTGGATCCGCGCACGATGCTCAGTAAAGGCGGCTTGCAGGTGGATGATGCGCTGGTGCTAACCAAACCCCTGGGGTTCGGCGTCACAACCACGGCTCTCAAGCGGGAACAGGCGGAGGAACCGGACGTTCTGGAAGCCGTGCAATGGATGAAGCAATTGAACAAGATAGCCAGCGAATTGGCAATTGCATTTGGAGTTCGCGGCGGGACCGATATTACCGGCTACAGTCTTCTGGGGCATGGCATGGAGATGGCAAACGCATCGGGTGTGTCTTTGAAATTCAACTTTGCAGACATACCCTTTATCGCAGGGGCGCGCAAATATGCGGAAAGAGGCATGTTCCCGGGCGGCGCGTTCGACAATAAGAAGCATTTCGAAGCAGCGGTGCGGTTCAACAAAGCCCTTGATGAACCGCACCAAATGCTGCTCTTCGACCCGCAAACGAGCGGCGGACTCTTACTCGGTGTTTCGCGCCAGAATCTGGATTCTTTTCTAGCACGAGGGCGTGAAGCAGGGCAACCCCTTTGGGTTATTGGGCGCGTTGAAGAGGGGGCAGGCATTGAAATTCGCTAAGAAACGAATTGTGTTTCTCAAGGGTTGGACTTGATCGGTTGCTAGCGGTGCAACAGTATCTCTATTGGAGACTTCTCGAAGAGCATTGCGATGAAAAGCCGGAGAACCATAGTACAATAAGAATACTTGTAGTACCATGTCAGAAATCCCCATAGATAGTCATAAACATCTGCCATATCTTTCCATCCATGCTGGATGGCGAACGTGCGGGGTATTTGTAATCCCCGGCGCATCTTAACGCGGCAGCCTGGTACAGATAGCGAACATACCCTTTCGATGAACATAACTACGGAAATCATAATTATCCTGGCGATCATTCTGGTAAATGCATTGCTTGTATTGTCCGAGATCTCTGTTTCTTCATCCCGCAAGGCACGTTTACAGCAGCGCACCAATGAAGGAGACAGGCGGGCAAATACCGTCCTGCATTTGATCGAGGATCCAAATCTTTTCCTTTCCACAGTCACAATCGGTATCACCCTTATGGGGGTATTTGTCGGCGTAATTGGAGGGGCGAGGCTCTCCGCTCCATTGAGCGGACTGCTCGCAACAATTCCTGCATTAAATCAGTACGCGGAACCACTTGCTCTCGCAATCGTTGTGATTGGCATCACCTTTGTATCCATCGTGTTTGGAGAGCTGGTTCCAAAACGGATTGCTTTGCATAACCCGGAACAGATCGCTGCGATTCTCGCGGGACCAATGATTTTCGTCTCGGCGCTTTTCAAACCGTTCGTATGGATTCTTGGAAAGATCACGGATTTTGTCTTGAAGCTGCTCGGTATCCAGCCTGGGGCAGAACCTCCTGTGACAGAAGAGGAGATCCAATTATTGATCGACCAGGGCACACAGGCAGGCGTTTTCGAAGAAGCCGAACACGATATGGTGGAGGGTGTCTTCAGCCTGGCAGACCAGCGTGTCTATTCGCTGATGACACCGCGCCCGGATATCGTCTGGCTGGATATTGCGGACTCGCTCGAAGACATCCGCCTGAAGTTGGAACAAAGCAATTTTTCGCGCTTTCCGGTGCGGCAAGGTTCGCTGGACGCCATTGTGGGGATCGTCAAAGCGAGGGATTTGCTTGTCCAGAGCTTGAACAATGAACCCATCGTTCTCAAGAACTTACTCAAGCCGGCTTTCTTTGTGCCGGAAACCATGTTCGCCTCGCGCGCCCTTGAAGTACTTAAGGAAAAAGGCACCGACATGCTGCTCGTGATCGACGAATTTGGAGCCCTTCAGGGCTTGCTGACGATCACCGATATTCTCGAAGAAATCGTCGGTGAAATGGAGATCGAGGAGCCGCAAGCCACGCAGCGCCAGGATGGGTCCTGGCTGCTGGACGGGATGCTGGAAGTGGATGAATTCAAGGAAATTTTCCATCTGCCGGTGCTTCCCCATGAAGATGAATATGAGACGTTGAGCGGGTTTGTCATGGTTTCCCTGGGACGTGTGCCGCAGCCAGCGGATCGCTTCGAATGGCACGGCTTGAACTTCGAGGTGATGGATATGGATGGGCGCCGGGTGGATAAGGTGCTGGTTACAACGCTGCCGCAGCGAGCTTCTACGGCTGAAGAGAGCAACGGAAAAAAATAGTGGCTGTCCTGTTTCCTCTGTGATCTTATTTTCATAATAAAATAGCTCCTTCATGGCTCGTAATTTTCTTCGCGCGGTACTCTTCGACCTGGGCGGCACGCTCATGTATGAGCGTGCCAATTGGGATTCCGTCATTGCCCATGCAGATGAGGCACTCACCAATTATTTACGGGGAGAAGGATTGGAGTTGAACCTGTCCACGTTTCCGCGTGAGTTTCGCAAGAGGCTGAGGAAGTATTTCCAACAGCGAGAACAGGACCTTCTGGAAACCACCTATTCGTTTGTGCTGCGCGACGTTCTGAAGGACAAAGGATATGGAAATATTTCAGAGAGTGTGCTGCGCAATGCCTTGGACCAGCTATTTGCCATTACACAAACAAACTGGGTACTGGAAGACGACGCCCTGCCAACCCTGCAAAAACTCGAAATGGACGGGTATCGCATGGGGCTGATCTCGAACGCAGGCGATGACCAGGATGTGCAGCAGCTCGCGCGGCGTTTCGGGATTGCTAAATACTTCGACTTTATCCTGACCTCGGCGGCGTGCAGTTACCGCAAACCGCATCGTCGCATTTTTGAGCTGGCGCTCTCGAACTGGTATTTCCTTCCATCGGAAGGGGTGATGGTCGGAGACAACCTGGATGCGGACATACGCGGCGCCGAGAGTGTAGGCTTGTTCACGGTCTGGCTCAGCCGGCGCGCGGGCAAACGAACGGAAGACCAGCTTACGATCCAGCCAGACGCGAGCCTGTCCTCGCTTTCAGAGCTTCCCGCAGTTCTGGACCGCCTCCAAGTCCAATAATAAATTTATCCTCACATCATTATGGCCCAAAACAAACATAGCAGGATCGTCCCACGTGTTGCCCGTGATTTGATTAGCAAATCAACCAGTTGTTGCAGGATCTTGTGAACAAATCTCTCCTTGCCTATCTCGCACTGGGTATAGGCATTTTTTCACTGAGTTTCTCTGCCATGTTTGTACGCTGGGCAGACGCGCCGGGTCCGGTCACAGCTTTCTATCGACTCTTTTTCTCGATATTCTTGTTATTACCTTTCTTTCTGGCGCGAATCAATGCAAACCCATCGCTCCGGACGCGGTCTGTGATTTTTCCCCTGCTGGCGGGTGTATTCACTGCCTGTGACCTCGGATTGTGGACGACTTCCCTTTCATTTACGACCGCTTCCAACGCGACGCTCCTGGGAAACACAGCTCCGCTCTGGGTGGCGCTGGGAACGTGGCTCATCCTGAAACAGAAGCTTTCCTCTGCCTTCTGGCGCGGACTCACCATCACACTTCTCGGCGCGGCACTGATCATGGGAACGGACTTTCTGCTGCACCCTCGCTTCGGCGTCGGGGATGCGATGGCAATCGGCACAGGGGTTTTCTACGGGGGATATTTTCTTTTTACCGAAAGGAGCCGGACTCACTTTGATCCGGTAGGCCACATCTGGCTGGTAGGAATCGGTGCAAGTATCACACTGTTTGTCATCAATACGTCGCTCCGGTATCCTCTGACCGGCTATCCAGCGCAGACGTGGTTCGTGTTTCTCTCCACAGCTATCGTCTCACAATTGATTGGTTACATGGCATTGGCATATGCGCTTGGGCATCTGCCTGCTTCCGTGGTATCGCCGACTATGGTTCTACAACCGATCGTCACGACCCTGTTGGCAATTCCCCTCCTCGGCGAAATCCCCACAATCTGGCAGGGAATCGGCGGCGCCATTGCCCTGGTGGGCATTTATATGGTCAATCAGGCTCACCAGCGAAGCACGCCGCAGAGCGGCAGCCCGGACAGCCGTAAACAGATGGAACCCCCTATTCCCAACGCATAAGGCATGTGTTGAGCAAAGCCGACACTTGCACCTGAAGCACACCTGCCCTGGCGGGCAGTGCCAGGGAGTGCAGGTGAAGGCTTGAAATTTATTGCACTCTTCTATATACTAGTCATATCCCAAACCCCAGAGCAACACTCTCACGGAGGAGAGCATGGAAATCAAAGTATCAACTGAAAGTGGACGCGTTCCCGTTACAGTCCTGCATGTAGATGGCAACATCGACTCTTCCACCTACGAGCAATTCCAATCCACAGCCAGGAAACTGATCGACGAGGGGACACGCTATATCCTGGTGGATCTTTCACATGCACCCTTTGTGAGTAGCGCCGGCCTGCGGGCTTTGCATACCTTGTTCAACGAGCTTCGATCCCGGAACCCGGAAGCGAACCTGAGTGACGAGCAAATGAAAAAGGGCATCAGCGCCGGGACTTACAAATCTCCTCATCTGAAGCTACTCAACCTATCCCCGGAAACCAAAACAGCATTCGAGACCAGTGGCTTCGATATGTATATCGACACCTTCACCGACAGGAATGCCGCCATCGCGTCTTTCTAAGCCGCGTCCGTTCGATCTCACACTGCCCATTAATTTCGGAACAAGGAGGATTCCATGAATCTTGGCGCTATTGCCGAAGTTGCCATTGGAATCATTTTCGTCTGGATTGTCCTAAGCCTGACCATTATCCAGATTCAGGAATGGATTACCACCCTGCTGGACAAGCGCGCCCATGATATGGAGGAAGCCATTCATGAAATGCTCGCTAACCCCAATCTAAAGGCGCAGTTTTATGATCATCCCATCATCCGTGGACTTACGGCAAAGAAGCGCAGGGCGCCCTCCGTCACCGACCCCTGGTATTACCGCTATCCTCTGATCCGCGGTTTCACCCGCGAACGCAGAAAATTGCCCTCGTATATCCCGTCACAGCAGTTTGCCCTGACTCTCTTTGATATTGCCATGACGGCCGGGACAGAGTCATCGTTAATTCAGCAGGGCATCTTAAAACTTCGCGACGATATCGAAAAAGATCGAAATCTTTCACCAAATAACGCCA
>JAICRQ010000042.1 GCA_025966435.1 Anaerolineales bacterium
CAAGGACGTCACCGATCGCAAACGAACCGAAACGATCATGCAAAAGCGTTTCGAGTTGATGGAGTTTTCGGCAAGGCACTCGCTGAATGAATTGATGCTGAGAACTGTGGATGAGGTCAGTGAACTGACCGGCAGCACCATCGGGTTCTTCCACTTTATGGATGAAGATCAGGTCAACCTGGTGGTACAAACCTGGTCCACCAACGCGCTGCGGCTTTTCCAGGTCCCGCCTGAGAGTGGGACACACCTTCCGGCCGATCAGGCAGGGGTGTGGGCGGATGCAGTCCGCCAACGGCGTCCCATTATCCATAATGATTATGCCTCGCTGGAGAACAAAAAAGGACTCCCACAGGGACACGCCTCCATGGTTCGCGAGATCGTGATTCCCATTATTCGCAATGAGCGCATCATGGCGGTGATGGGGATCGCCAATAAGCCGCAGGAGTACACCTCTCACGATCTTGAAATTGCCACCCGGCTAGCCGATTACGCCTGGGATGTTACCGAGCGCAAGCAAATGGAGATCGCCTTGCAGGCTGAACGGAACCAGTTGGTACAGCGTGTTGAAGAGCGGACCGCCGACCTCAGTCGCGCCAATTCAAACCTGGCACGTGCCCTGCGGGTGAAGGATGAATTCCTTGCCAATATGAGCCACGAGTTACGCACACCGCTGAATGCGATTTTGGGTCTTTCGGAGAGTCTTGGAGAGCAGATCGCCGGTCCGCTCAATGAAAAACAGCAGAAGTATATCTCTACTATCAGCGAGAGCGGACACCATTTGTTGTCGCTGATCAATGACATTCTGGATCTTGCCAAGATCGACGCCGGACAGATTACACTCGATATAAATAAAGTAGATATCCATTCGGTTTGCCAGGCGAGCCTGCGAATGATCAAACAGCTCGCTCAGAAAAAGAATCAGGAAGTGTCCTTGCAGATCGATCCTGGCTTGGGCTTGATGTGGGCGGATGAACGCCGTCTTAAGCAGATGATTGTGAACCTGCTGGGCAATGCCGTCAAATTCACACCCGAAAGTGGAAAGCTGGGGGTGGAAGTCCGCGGGAATGAGGAAGCAAACCAGGTCGCCATCACAGTCTCGGACAACGGCATCGGGATCAAACAGACTGACCTGCAGCGCTTGTTCCAGCCATTTGTACAATTGGATTCGGGCCTGGCACGTGAAGCAACGGGGACCGGTTTAGGGCTGGCTCTGGTGGCACAAATGGCGCGTCTGCACGGCGGTAGCGTGAGCGCCAGCAGTGAAGCAGGCAAGGGAAGTCGTTTCACCATCCTCCTGCCCTGGGAACCGGCTCTGGCGATGGATTCCGCTGCCAGGATGAGGGTTACCGGCAAATTCCGCGCCATGCAATTCGATGAAGAGAACAAGCCGACCATTCTGCTGGTGGAAGATACAAAAGAAGTGGTCATGATGCTTAAAGACTATCTGGAGCTTGCCGGGTATAAAGTATTCACGGCGCAAGATGGCACGGATGGAATTGTCCAGGCGCGGCATGTCAAACCGGACCTGATTCTGATGGACGTTCAAATGCCCGGGATGGATGGCTTTGAAGCCACCCGAAAACTGAGAAGCGAACCCATTTTCAGGAACACGCCTATTATTGCACTCACCGCCCTCGCCATGCCCCATGATCGTGAGCGTTGCCTGGAGGCAGGCATGGATGAGTACATGAGCAAACCGGTCAATCTCAAGGCGCTGGTCAAGATCATCCAAAGCTTTCTGTTCGAGCGAGAGTCGCGCATACGATGAGCACTGTGCTGATCGTAGACGATGACCCGACCGCTCGTGAGGCATTGGTCGCCATCCTGGAAGGCGAAGGATACGAGCTTCACCTGGCCAAGGATGGCATTCGGGCTTTGCAAATGCTCAACCAGCTTCAACCCGATCTGATTCTGCTGGACGTGATGATGCCGGGCATGACCGGCTTTGAGGTCTGCCAGCAGATCCGCGCTACACCTGCGCTGGCGGAGGTACCGATCATCCTGCTCACGGCTCTGGATGACCCGGGCTCTCGCCTGCGAGGAATTGAATCGGGCGCAGATGATTTTCTCTCCAAGCCGCCGGACCGGCGCGAGCTGATGGCGCGGGTGCGCACGATCACCCGCCTGAATCGCTACCGCACGCTGATGGAGCAGCGCGAAAATATCCGCCGCATGGCAGAACGCGTCGTCGCTGCGCAGGAAGAGGAGCGCCAGCGCATCTCACGCGAACTACACGATGACCTAGGACAGGCGCTCACGACTCACCTGATCGCCTTGCGCAACTTACAACAGGACCTTTCCCTCCCCGAGCAGGCTCTGTTCGAACGGCTGCAATCGCTTTATGACCAATCCTATGAGATCTTTGTCAAGATCCGTGGCATCGCCCGCGACCTGCGTCCCCCCGTGCTCGATACGCTGGGCTTACAGATAGCGATGCAAACCTATAGCACTGAATTCACCCGCCGCACACATCTGCCCGTGGTCTTCGAAGCGGAAGATATTCTGCCAGAGCTTCCGGATGTGTATAACATTACGCTGTACCGTACGCTCCAGGAAGCTCTTACCAACGTGATCAAGCATGCGCGTGCCACACAAGTCTGGGTGGAGTTAAGCCTGGAGGAGGATCAGGTCACGTTGACGATTCAGGATAACGGAGTTGGATTTGCGGAAGAGAAAGCCGGGACAAACGGTATCGGACTGGCGGGTCTCCGCGAACGGATCACAATTGCAGGCGGCACGCTTACGGTCAGTTCCACGCCCAAACGAGGCACCATCTTATCGGCGCGCTTCCCGTTAGTAGAACAGAGACCCTAAGGGTCTATAGATAAGAGGCATCATGATACGTGTCCTGATTGCGGAAGATCATCTTATGGTGCGGGCAGGCATACGTGCCCTGTTGGAAAAAGCGGGCGATATTTACGTGATGGGTGAGGCAGCTAATGGACAGGAAGCCATCGAGATGACCGAGTCTCTCAAACCGGACGTGCTCATCATGGATATTATGATGCCCCGGATGAACGGAATGCAGGCGGCGGAAAACATCCGGGAGATGAAATTGCCGACACACATCCTGCTGCTCTCCATGTATTCGGATGAAGGCTTTGTGCACCGGGCGCTCCAATATGGAGTGAAGGGCTATGTGCTAAAGTCATCGGTCAGCGATGAGCTGCTTTGGGCAGTGCGCGCTGTTGCCGGCGGTAAGACGTACTTAAGCAGCCCGATTTCAGAAATCGTTGGGGAAAGCGCTATTCATCCACACACGGGACCGCAGGATGGAGACCCGCTCTCGAACCTTTCGCCGCGCGAGAAGGAAATCTTGCAATTGATCGCAGAAGAGCATACGAGCGCGGAGATCGGAAAAATGTTATCTATCAGTGAAAAAACGGTGGAAAAGCATCGTACAAAATTAATGGAAAAATTAAACGTGCGCAATCTTGCCGGTCTGGTCCGTCTTGCGGTGAAATATCGCTTAGTAGACAAGTAGACAGGTACACACATAAACCTGTGTACCTGTTTACCTGTATACTTCAATAGTAGAAATGGAGCTTATATGAACAAAGAGAGCAACGTGGGCAGCCTGGTTTTGATCGTTGACGATGAATATATCGGCCGGGAAACGCTCCAATCCGTCCTGGAAGGTGAAGGCTACCAGTTGGAAATGGCGGAGAGCGGCTTTCAGGCAATCGAAAAGGCAAAACAACTTCTACCGGATGTGATCCTTCTGGATGTGATGATGCCAGGGATGACCGGGTTCGAGGTCTGCCAGCGTATTCGCAGCGACCCGCAGATTGCGGAGATCCCGATCATTATCCTCACCGCGCTGGATGACCGCGAGTCGCTCCTGAATGCCTTGAAAGCTGGCGCTGACGATTTTATATCGAAGCCTTTCGACCGCTATGAGCTGCGCGCCCGCCTGCTTGGGATTACACGCCTCAACCGCTATCAAAAGCTCCTGCAGGAGCGCGCCAAACTGCGTGAAGCGAACGCCCAGCTTCTGAATGCCTATGAGGCAACGATCGAGGGTTTATCTCACGCCCTTGATCTGCGTGACCGGGAGACGGAGGGTCACAGCCGCCGCGTGACAGAGGTCACGGTAAAGCTCGCGCAGGCGTTGGACATCAGCGAGGACGAGATCACACACATTCGCCGCGGGGCACTTCTGCATGATGTAGGAAAGATTGGCATTCCTGATTCCATTTTACATAAGCCAGATACGCTGACTGAAGCAGAGTGGATCACGATGCGCAAACATCCTCAGTTCGCATATAACATGCTTGCTCCGATTGAATACCTCCGCCAGGCTCTTGCCATTCCCTATAACCATCACGAGAAATGGGACGGCACAGGGTACCCGCGCGGGTTGAAAGGCGAGGAGATTCCCATGAGTGCGCGTCTGTTCGCCATTGCCGATGTGTGGGATGCCCTCACCTCCAACCGTCCCTACCGGGATGCATGGACTGCTGAACAGGCGCTGGCATATATTCGCGAACAATCTGGAAAGCACTTCGATCCCCGGGTTGTGGAGTTGTTCTTCCAGGTGATCGAAAGTACTTAAACTGTGATTTGTCAGAAAACGGGAATCAATACCTGATGGATTTCTCACCTACCCAGGTACGAAAGCGGATATCGTTCTTTGTGCTGTTTTTTACTTCATACATCAGTTCGTCTGCCATGTTCACAAGCTGTTCCGCAGAGTAAGGTGAGAACTCACAACTCACCGCACCCATGCTAAAGGTCACGGGCCAGTTTTTCTGCCGCATCTTCTCCATCAGATTGGCATACACTTTGGAAACGACCAGGCGCGCTTCTGGCTGGCGGGTGGAGGGCAGCAGCAACACGAACTCATCCCCTCCTAGCCGCGCTACGGTATCTGTGACTCGCAGTTGCGATTTTAACTCGGTAGCAATGAAGCGCAATACCTCATCGCCGACTTTATGCCCGAATAGATCGTTTACCAACTTGAAATTATCAATGTCCACATACACCAGTGTAATGGGGTGCGGGTATCTTCGGATGCGGCTAATTTCCATCTGCAGTAATTCATTGAAGTAGCGCGCGTTAACGGCGCCGGTGATATAGTCTGTACGGGCGGCAAGCTGCTCCTCCTTGCGCGACTTCTGCAATTCGGTCACCAAGTAGACAACAACCACATAAAATGCAGTACGGACCAGCGTATTGAGAAAGTAGAAGAGAGAATGAGAATAGATCTGACCGGCAGCGATTTCAGCGCCGAGAAGCGTGAGCCCACTGAGAAAAGACAGGAACAGTCCTGTTTTGTGATCGACCGCCCAGGTGACCAGCGCAATAGGTATTAAATAAAACAGGGAAATGTTAAGCTCGTTACCTGTCGCGTAATCGATGAGACCAAGCAAGCCGACGACTGTAAACCCCGTGATCGTCCAAAAAAGAGGACTTCGATTCTCAATTGTTTCAAGGAAACGTTTCGCTCTGCGCGCCATAGACCATGCTGAAAGCTGCAATTAATCCCTAAAATAAAGAAAATGCCCACCATCACGATGAGGGGGCGACAATTTATCGCATTTATTTTACACTATTTAAAGACTGGTTTCTCATTCTTTGTAATATAATTCAATTCTCGGGGGAATGGACAGACATCGGCGTACTCATCGATCTACAACATATTAGTGCTATGGAGGCTTCTATGCTCAATCACATTCTTGTCCCGTTGGACGGCTCTACACTGGCTGAGTGCGTATTACCTCATGTAACCGCGGTGGCGCCCGTCACCCATGCACGTGTCACCCTTTTACATGTTCTACAGAAAACACAGGATGGAGGCGGCAGCCCGGCGGTCGATCCTGTGGAATGGCATTTGCAAAAGCAAAATGCAGAAAAATATCTTGAGGGCATCGCAAACCGTTTGAGCGAAGCTGGCATCCTGGGTGTGGAGTCAGTGATCCTGGAGGGAAACCCGGCGGGCAGTGTGATCGATTTTGCGCGCCATAATAATGTGGACCTCATTGCTCTCAGCACACATGGACACAGCGGCTTGAGCGGCTGGAATGTGAGCGGCGTCGTTCAGAAGATCCTTCTGCGCTCCTATAAATCCACTCTCTTGGTGCGCGCCTATATGCCTTCTTCGGCGGGGACAACCAAGATTCGCTATAAACGGTTGTTCGTGGGGATGGATGGTTCCGCTCGCTCTGAGTTTGTCCTGCCGTTTGCCATCAACCTGGCGCAGTTCTATAAATCACAATTGATCCTGGAAACCGTCATCGAAAAACCGCGCCAAATCAACCGTATGCCGGCCTCTCAGGAAATTGCAGAGCTCGCCGACCAGTTTGTGAAGAAAAACCAGCAGGCAGTCGCGAACTATTTCAAACAACTCCTCGCCCAGTTTTCAAAGAAGGATTTGAAGATCAAAACCCATATCGCGATTGGTGAGAACGCCATTGCCGTGCTGCACGATCTGGCAGAAGAGTCAAATGCGGACCTGGTGCTCCTCGTTGCCCACGGCGAAACAGGGGATAGACGCTGGCCCTATGGAAGCGTTACAACCAGCTTTATTGCCTACGGCAATACCTCGCTCCTGATCATGCAGGACCTGCCCCCCAGCGAAATTCATCCGACTCGTGCCGAACGCGCGATCATGGAAAGCAAGGGACATTGATCGATGCAATCTACCGCACCCATCGAGAAAGCCGATCTTCCAAAACAAAATACACCCCTTCCCGGCAATGACCCCGATCAGGCGATTGCGGAGCTGGCGCGGCAGTTAAGCGATTGCAGACCGCGGCGCTCAAGCTTTATCATCCCTGCTCGACTAAAACAGTTTATGCACTTCTTTCAGGAGTGCTATGAATACTTCGAGGAGACCAATAAGGCGCAAGTCTCTACCTCACAGACCTCGGAATGGTTGATGGATAATTTCTACGTGATCGAGCAGGCAGTGCGACAGGTGGAACAAGACCTGCCTGCGGACTATTACCGGCGTCTGCCTAAAACGCGAGATGGCAGGGCGCGCATTAATATCCTTGCATTTGCGAATACATGGCGCGAAGAAACCCGTCTCGACATCGAACAGATCAAACATTTCCTCCGGGTGTTTCAAGAGATCACACCGCTCGATACAGGCGAACTCTGGGCGCTCCCGTTGATGCTGCGGCTGACTGTTCTCGAAGCGCTGGCAGAGGCACTGTCAGCGGTGACCAAGCTGAGGTGGGAGCCCGTCCTGCCGCCGGAGGGGAATATTGGATCGTTCATTTCTTCTGATCTTCAGAGCGACCCTGACTTGATCGTCGCTAACTCAATCCTGAACCTTCGCTTGCTGGCAACACAGGATTGGAAAGTATTTTTTGAATCCACCAGTATTCTCGAAAAAATCCTGCGAGGCGATCCGGCGGGTGTATATGCCCGTATGGATTTCGAAACCCGTAACTACTATCGCAATGTCCTGGAGCAACTGGCGGATGGATCCGCCATGGACGAATCTGGGATTGCCATGCAGGCAATCGAACAGGCACGGTCGGGCACATCGGCGCGGGAAGGACATGTTGGATACTATCTCATCGATGCAGGACGGGAGGCGCTCGAAGCACAGATCAAATTCCGCCCGAAGTTGTCTCAAGCGCTTGTGCAGAACCTCCAAAGGAATGCTACAGCCTTCTATCTCGGCGGTATCACACTTCTAACATTTGCGCTTTGTCTCCTTATTGTGTTTTACACCGCGGAAGTTGGAGGGACACTGCTCCACACGATCGCAGCGGGGGTGCTGAGCCTTCTACCGGTCTCGTCTGTGGCAATTGACCTGATAAACGGTCTCATCGTCGCGCTCATCCCGCCGCGCACGCTGCCCAAAATGAATTTCGAGAATGGTGTACCGGAAGAATACCGTACGATGGTTGTGATCCCGGCACTGCTTGCAACCGAACGCGACGCGCCCTTCCTCCTCGCCCAGATGGAACGGCACTTCATCGGCAACAGCGATCCGAACATTTTCTTCGCATTGCTCACAGACTTTGCTGATGCGCCAGAAAAAGAAATGCCGAACGACCGGGCACCGGTCGATCAGACGCGCCTCGCCATTGAGGCGTTGAACGAAAAATACGCGAACGGCAATTATCGTCCTTTTTATTTCTTCCACCGGGAACGCGTTTGGAATGAGAGCGCGGAGTGCTGGATGGGCTGGGAGCGCAAGCGCGGCAAGCTGGAGGAATTTAACCAGCTGTTGAGCGGCAGCGACTCCACCACGTTCCTTGTTAAGGACGGTGATTTAAGTGTTCTGCCGACCGTCCGCTTTGTGATCACGCTGGATGCTGATACTGTCCTTCCACGGGAAGCTGCCCGCGAGCTAATCGGCACACTGGCGCATCCGTTGAACCGCGCCGAGTTTTATACTGCCACAGGCGAGATCAAGGCAGGTTATTCCATTCTCCAGCCACGCACCCAGGTGCGACCTGCTTCGGCAAATCGATCGCTCTTCACGCGCGTCTATTCTGGCGATTCGTTCATTGACCTGTACACACGAGCCGTGTCAGATGCTTATCAGGATCTATTTAATGAGGGAAATTATGTGGGCAAGGGCATCTACGATGTGGAAGCATTCCGAGAGAGTCTGCACAACAAAATTCCTGAGAACCGCCTGTTGAGTCACGATCTCTTCGAAGGGATGCAGGGACGCTGTGGGCTGGTGACCGACGTGGTCCTGTTCGAGGATTATCCCCCTCATTACCTGGTCTACACCGACCGCTTGCATCGCTGGGTTCGAGGCGACTGGCAGCTTTTGCCGTGGCTTACGAACTGGGTACCGCACCGTACCCAGGGTAAGGCACGTAACACGCTATCGACAATAGACCGCTGGAAGCTTCTTGATAATTTGAGGCGCAGTCTGGTGCCGCCCGGGGTGTTGGCATTGCTGATAGGCGGATGGCTGTTTCTACCGGGTTTCGATCTGCTGTGGATGGTCATTGCACTCTCACCATATCTCATGGCAGTGGTCAGCAACTTTATCGTCGAGCTCCGGCATAGTTTTTCCAAGCAACACTCGACTGTGACATCGCGTCCCATGCGCCTGGCAACATTGCGGTCGCTATTCGAGATCATATTTCTTCCGCACGAAGCACTTGTGATCTTCGACGCAATAGTAACAACCCTGGTCCGTCTATTCTTCACGCACAAACACATGCTGCAATGGGTGAGCGCCGCGCATACCGTCCAGATTTTTGGGAAGAGACTGCATCTGAAATCGGCATGGCAGGCAATGATCATCGCACCTCTGCTGGCATCCCTATTCTCTCTGATGCTGTTCGTTCTCGACCGGCAAACCCTGGGGATCGCCTTACCGCTTTTAATCGGCTGGATCGTCTCCCCGTATCTCGCGACCCGCATCAGCGAACCCTACCGGCAATCTGTTAAGAAAGTCATTCCGTCACAGGAACATGAGCTGCGTCTGCTGGCGCGCTCCACGTGGCTGTACTTCGAGCACTTCGTCGGTCCGGAAGATCGCTGGCTCCCGCCCGATCACTTTCAGGAAAGCCCGCGCGGTGTGGTAGCGCACCGCACCTCGCCGACTAACATCGGCTTGGCTCTATTGTCCACGCTCGCTGCCCACGACCTCGGGTACATCGGTCCGCTGGAGCTTTCCTTACGCCTGCGCGACTCGTTCGACAGCATGGATTCGCTCGAACGCGTACGTGGGCACTTCCTGAACTGGTACGACACGCGCAGTTTCGCGCCGCTCCCGCCGCGTTATATCTCAACGGTCGATAGTGGTAACCTGGCAGCCTCTTTGATGGCATTGCGCCAGGGGTGCTACGAGATGAATCAAACACAGGTCATCAACTGGCAGGGTTTACAGGACACGCTTGACATGCTGTCCGTCACGTTGGCTCAGGGACAACTGGGGCCTGCCGCGGATTCCCTGCAAGCTGCGATCGACTCGCTGCAAACTCTTGTGAAAAAGCTGAACGACCGCAGCCAGTTCACACCTGCCTTGTTAATGGAACTCTTCAGGAAAGGGCAGGCAGAGCTCGAAGCCATGCTGTGGGAAGCGGTCCAGCAGACGGATGAAGAGACCGCGCCGGATACGCTGCGCAAGCTTTCGATCTGGATCGACCGTGTACGCCACCAGCTGCGGCGCATCCGCATCGACATCCAGGTGCTTGCTCCCTGGCTGCTCGCGCTGGCAGACATGCCGCACCCGTCTCAACTGGATATCAGACCTGAGCTTGCTTCCGCCTGGCAGGCATTGCAAGAGAACCTGTCTCTGCATCCCCGGCTGGAGGAGATCCCGGATATCTGCAGGCGGGCAAGCAATATTATCGAAGAACTTGCAGATTTTTTAGATCGGGATGATATTGCCGTCTTCGAGTGGTGCGATACTCTTACGTACGATCTTGAGTCTGCGCGCAAGAATTCCATTTCGCTGCTCAACAACTTTTCAACCCTTGCTTCCAGAGCGGAGGGCTACGTTCAGAGTATGCCGTTTGCCTTTCTGTATGACACACAGCGACATGTCTTCCATATCGGCTACAACGTGGAGTCGGGGCGGCTGGATTCCAATTACTATGACCTGATGGCTTCTGAAGCGCGCATTGCCAGCCTGGTAGCCATTGCGCGCAGCGATGTGCCGCAAAATCACTGGCTGCACCTTTCGCGTCCACTCACCGAGTTCGATGGGGCGCGCTGCCTGCTCTCCTGGAGCGGCACGATGTTCGAATATCTCATGCCCAAACTGTTCCTGGAGAGCTATCCGAACACGCTCATGGACGAAAGCTGCCAGGTGGCGATAGAACAGCAGATCAGGTATGCCGCCGAAAAGAATATCCCCTGGGGAATATCGGAGGCGAGTTATTACAACTTCGATGCCCAGCAGATCTACCAGTATCAGGCATTTGGCGTCCCCAGCCTGGGATACAAGCGCGGCCTGTCCAACGATCTGGTCGTGGCGCCGTATGCGTCCGTGCTGGCGCTCCCGTTTATGCCCCAGGAGGTGATGCAGAACCTGACACGACTGGAGAATCTCCAGATGTGGGGACTCTATGGACTTTATGAATCTGTGGATTTCACCCCCGAGCGTTTGAAGACAGGGGAAAGCCATGCTGTCATACGCACGTACATGGTGCATCACCAGGGTATGATCCTGCTTTCCCTTGATAATTATTTATTCGATAAACGCATGATCCGCCGCTTCCACGCCGACCCGCGGATTCAGAGCGTGGAATTGCTTCTACAGGAACAGACGCCGGAAAACGCGCCGACCGAGCATCCGCGCCACCAGCAAGTGGATTCGATGCGCCCCAGCGCCGCCATTCCTCTTGACCCATGGCGCGTGTCGCCGGATGCGCCTTACACCCAGGTCCACGCATTATCGAATGGAAAATATAGCCTGCTGATCAGCGCGGCGGGTTCTGGATTCAGTCGTTCGGGGGAAATGGAACTAACCCGCTGGCGGGACGACTCCACTCTGGACGATCGCGGCAGTTGGATTTACGTGGAGGATCGCCTGAACGGGCAGCTATGGTCTGTTACACACCAGCCAACGCTGGCTCCTCCAGACCGGAGCGAAGTAAACTTCTACCCTCACAGGGTTGAATTCGAACGGCAGGATGGCGATATTGTTCTGCGGACCGTGGTGAGCGTGGCTCCTCATGACGAAGTGGAGATCCGGCGCGTCAGCCTAACCAATCATGGGAGACAGTCGCGCATCCTGGCGCTCACCAGCTATGCCGAAATCATCCTCAACGAACAGTCCGCCGATTTGCGTCACCCGGCATACAACAAGCTTTTTATTGAGAGTGAATTTATTGAAAAAGAAGGCATCCTGCTCTTTCGCCGCCGGCCTCGTTCGGCAGATGAAAAGCCTGTATACCTTGCCCACTTCTTTGTCAGCAATCATGAAGAAGTGAATCTGACAGGCTATGAAACCGACCGGGCAAAATTCCTGGGACGCGGCGGCACAGTGCGCCGCCCACTTGTGTTCTCCACCTCCACCCAAACGTCGGTGCTTTCCCGCACGACAGGTTCTACGCTGGACCCGATCTGCGCCCTACAGGCGGAAGTCATCATCGAACCCTATCAAACAGCCCAAATCGCGTTCGTTACACTGGTCGCTCAATCGCGCAAAGAAGCGCTCGACCTGGCGCGCCGTTACCAGCGTTGGTCGCAACTCAGCCGCGCGAGCCAGGACGTACGCATCCAGGCGGAAGAGGAGCTCGCGCAGCTCAATCTCACATCCCAGAAGGTGGAGCAAATCCAAAAACTTCTTTCCCCGCTGCTCTATCTCTCGAACGCACTGCGCGCCGAACCAGATGTACTCAACAAAAATACGCTGGCACAACCTGGGTTATGGGCGTTTGGCATTTCTGGAGATTACCCGATTGTGCTAGTACGCGTTAAACGCGGTGAGGATTTTGAATTACTCGGTGAGGTTGTCCTTGCACACACGTACTGGCGTAAACGCGGCTTGATGATCGACCTGGTCATCTTTAGCCAACGCGAAACCAGTTACGAGCAGGACTTCAAAAACAGGATCTATCGCTTGCTGGAGCGCACCGCCAGCGAGAGTTGGCTCAACGATCGCGGTGGCATCTTCATGCTTCAGGAAGACCAGATGAGCGAAGCCGAACGAACCCTCTTGATGACCGTCGCGCGCGTCGTGCTGGATGGGGACGCCGGTCCGCTGGAACGCCAGTTATCGAAGCTGGATACGGCGCCCGTCCGTTTGCCGCGCTTTGTGCCAATCGAACCCCTCTACCCGCTGATGGATGTTCAGCCGGAGCTCCCGCGCCCCGCAGCCCTTCTCTTCCACAATGGCATCGGCGGCTTCACGCCCGATGGATGTGAATACGTGATCTACCTCGAACCAGGGCAGTGGACCCCGGCGCCCTGGGTCAATGTAA
>JAICRQ010000516.1 GCA_025966435.1 Anaerolineales bacterium
CATAGGACGTTACGAATAAAAAGGATACCTGCCAAAGAAATTGTTTGTTGCCATCAGAACTTGAAGTGGATGAATATTCGCCCAAAATTTTTATCGTCTTTTTCGACGCGTTTGTATAACTTCTTGATATGTCCCTGGTTCAGGAACCGTAGCACCTTTTTCTTCAGTTGTCCGCTGCCTTTGCCCGGGATGATTTCGACAAGCTCAATTTTCCTGTCAATCGCTTCCTGCACAATACGATTAAGTTCTGCGTCAATTTCATCGCCGCGATTGTAGATATTGTGCAGGTCGAGCTTAAGCTTTGCCATTATTTTTTTGCTTTTGCGCTTTGTGGAAGAAAATCGAACGGAGGGCGTTGATTGAGTTTGACTAGGTTCGCGCCTGCCTCGCTCACGTATAACGCGGTGAGCGAGCCGGTGTCACAACTCAGTCGTTGGAAATGATCAAGCGGCAGTCCGATGTAGTGAGCCACCGTCAGCTTGATGGGGTCTGCATGAAAGACGCAGGCAATCACGTCCTGCGGTTTATATTTTTTAGAGATCGAATCCAAAGCTGTGACGATGCGCGCCTGGCATTCGTAAAATGTTTCTCCCTCGGGGAATTGGGCGCGTGATGGGGCGCTCTGCACCACCTTCCAATGCTTTTGTAAACGCAATGACGCCAGAGAACGTCCCTGCCATTTGCCCACGTTCGTCTCGAGCAGTCCCGCTTCCATCTGAACCTCAAGCTTGCGCGCCGCGGCGATGGGCGTTGCCGTCTCCATTGCCCGCTCCAGCGGACTCGAGTAGATGGCTTTGATTGGGACATCTTTCAGCGCATCTGCCAGCGCCTGGGCTTGCGTCTGCCCCCGCTTGTTCAAGTGAACCTCTGGCGTGTAGCCAGCAAGTTTGTGTTTCTTGGTGAAATCATTTTCGCCGTGACGGATGAGGAGGAGAAGGGGCATTATTTTATCTTCCTCTTCATTTCTTGAATCTGCTCTTCGCTCATCGCGGGGACATTATCGACCTTTGTAATTCCCAATGCTTTCCTCTGCGCTTCGCGCCACATCTCCAGGCGTGCAGTCACTTGCGATTCATATCCTTCTTGGGATGGCTGATAGAAATAGGTTCCCAGCAGTCGTTTCGGAAGATATTGCTGCGGTGTGAAATGCCCTTCATGCTCGTGCGGGTATACGTAGTCCTTACCATGTCCCATCGCCGCGGCGTCGCGGTTGCCGTCCATGAGGTGGCGCGGGACAGAGACTTGCCCTTCTTCCTCGATCTTTTTCATGGCGTTAAAGTACGCGCCTGCGCTGTTGGACTTGGGCGCGGTCGCCAGATAGAGTGTAGCTTCGACGATAGGGTAGATTCCTTCCGGTAAACCAATATAGTCAAAAGCCTGCGCGGCAGAAGCGACGACGACAAGCCCCATGGGGTCTGCGAGGCCGATGTCTTCCCCGGCAAGTATAATCAGGCGCCGGATGATGAACTTAGGGTCTTCACCGGCGTAGATCATTTTGGCGAGCCAGTAAAGGGCGGCATCTGGGTCGGAGCCGCGAACGGATTTAATGAAGGCGCTGATCGTATCGTAGTGCGCGTCGCCGTCTTTGTCGTAGAGCACCGCCCGTCGTTGAATCGACTCCTGTGCCACGTCGAGCGTGATGTGGATGATTCCCTTTTTATTCGGCGGCGTGGATTCGACGGCGAGCTCAAGGGCATTGAGAGCGTTGCGCGCGTCGCCGCTCGCCATCTCGATCAAATGGAACCGGGCATCGGGGTCCAGCTTGACGTGCTTATTCCCGTAGCCGCGCTCCTTGTCGGCGAGAGCGCGGTCGATGAGGGTTCCTGTCTCCTCCTGGTTCAGGTTCCGTAATTGGAAGACGCGCGAGCGCGAGATCAGGGCTTTGATCACTTCGAAGTAGGGATTTTCGGTCGTCGCTCCGATCAGTGTAACAACTCCTGCTTCGACGTGTGGCAGGAGCGCGTCCTGCTGGGCTTTGTTCCAGCGATGGACTTCGTCCACGAACAGGATCGTGCGGATGTTGTGCAGCCGCCTTCGCTCGAGTGCTTCATTGATGATCACACGCAGGTCCGCTTTCCCTGCCAGGATCGCCGAAATGGTGACAAAGTGACTTTTGGTCGTATTCGCGATCACCTGTGCGAGAGTCGTCTTGCCTGTGCCCGGCGGTCCCCAAAGGATGATCGAGGAAAAGAGCCGGTCCGCTTCGATGGCGCGGCGCAATAACTTTCCCTCCCCAACGATGTGTTCCTGACCGATATATTCCTCCAGGGTGCGCGGACGCATACGTGCTGCGAGCGGCGCTTCCTGTTTCATACGTTCCTGCATAGCATGGTCAAAGAGATCAGACATGAGATGATTATAAAAGAAAAAGGGCTGCACACGACAGCCCTTGACGAGGACGAAGAACGCAGTCCTTATTTGCCGTCCTTTTCCGCAGGATTAGCGCCCGTGCCGCGCAGATTCACCACCCGCTTCAGGATGTCAAACCAGAACGGTGCGCCCTGACGGGCAGCCAGCGCAGTGATGAAAATACCGCCCAGCTTAAGGGCAAAATTCATCTGGTTATTGGATTGAGGAGGGACCAAACATCTCGTAGAGGTAAAGATCCGTATGCCGAATGTCTGTTCCTCATGTGGAAATAATCGACAACTGCCGTCAGCGAGTGCCTGTGCTTCGAAATTGGTAATTCCCCAGCCGAGAGGCAGGCTGAGCCCCACAAACTGGTTTCTGAATTCCTGTAAAGCTTCGGCTGGGTTGTCTGCTATGTCTTGTTGTGATAGCTCGAACATTGCAGCGTTTTCTGCCAGTGCCTGGCGCACAGAGGGTTCGCGCCAGAGATAGAGAGTTAGATCGATCGAGTCTACGTTCAAGATTAACGCCACAGCCAGACCGATCAACAATGCCATTGTCTGCGAATAGCGTTTGAAGGTGCCGCTGACGCGATCCATAGAGTCATTGAACCATGTCTCGAC
>JAICRQ010000247.1 GCA_025966435.1 Anaerolineales bacterium
ACCTGGGATGGCGGCAGCCGCATCAACATTCTGTTTGTGGGATTGCGCGGGGGCGACCCACTTCAGGAAGACTGCCCGTTTTGTACGGACACCCTGATCTTGCTGACTGTGGATCCAATGACAAAGACGGCGGGGATGCTCTCCATCCCGCGCGACATGTGGGTCAACATTCCGGGCTTTGGGTACAGCCGAATCAACACCGCCTGGACTCTCGGCAGAGGCTCGAAACTTCCCGGCGGCGGATCGAGACTGACGATGAAAACAGTCTCGCACTTTATCGGCGTACCCGTAGATTACTACGTACAAGTGGACTTTGACACGTTTGTGGATGTCATTGATCTGATTGGCGGTGTGGATATCTACAATGAGGAAACGCTCGTGCTGGACCCTGCATCCCATGGACGGGATTATCCAAAAGTCAAACTGACATGTTGCGGGATGCGTCATCTCAATGGAACGGTGGCGCTGGCGTACGCTCGCTGCCGTCATGCGGAACAGGGCTGCAAGGACGGCGATATCGGGCGCGCCAAACGTCAGCAAAAAGTGATCTTTGGAATCCGTGATAAGGTCTTGAGTCCGGAGTATTTTCCGGAATTGTTCGCACAAGCCCCGGAGCTGTACCGGACGTTCTCTTCAGGCATCCACACCAACATGACGTTGAGGGCTGCGACCAAACTGGCAGTGTTGGTTCGGGATATTCCGGAAGAGAACATCAAAAACGCGGTGATCGATAACAGCATGATCACGTTTGGAAACACCGTCCTGGGCGGACAACGAGCCAGCGTTATCCGGCCGATTGCCGATGAGATCCGCGTCCTGCGGGATCAGATCTTTACTTCAAGGGGGGCTCTCAGCCCAATGGCGGAGGGTGATCTCACTTCCCTGATGGAGGCAGATAAACCTCGCATTCGCATATTGAACGGGACATCGTCACCTGAACTCGATCAGCGCACAGCAAGGTACTTGAGACTGCAAGGCATATCGGTTCCCGAGCTTGGGGATACGAGGGCACAAAACCGGACCACCATCGTCCTGTATTCTCCCAAGCTCTATGCACTGCAATATCTGCAGGACGTCTTTGAGATCACAAGAAGCACGCAAATCCTGATCGACCCCGACCCCTCTCAAACGGTGGATATTGAAATACGGCTCGGACCAGACTGGGTCGACAACCTGCCCGTTGAATAGCCGACGCCATTGCACAACGAACTTTCAACCAGCGCACGTTTCCTCTCTTTCCACTATATTGCCTACACGCAGAAGATAAGGGCTGAATCATAATCGCTTTTCCACTACACTGGAACTATTCTTTGTAAAAATTCGTCCTTCGGCTGTCCATAAATCGAGAAAGGAGATTTAGATGTTTCGACTGAACCTATTTCGTTTTGCCGCGGTTTTTATGATCCTTGCGACCGCGTGCGCGCCCATAACCAGCACTCCCTCACCTATTGTCACAGAAGTCCCAACCCAAACCAGTGCAGCAGTGGTGAAGAGCATTGATATCCTGCTTCTGGAGTCATTCCCATTACAGGTCAATGCGGTCATTCGCGGTGACCTGCCGGACGCCGGATGTACAACGATCGCCTCGGTTGGTCAGGTCCGTGAAGGTAACACCTTTCACTTGACCCTGATCACAACGACCGATCCGCTCGCTGTATGTGCACAGGTGCTCACACCGTTTGAAGAAGTGGTATCCCTGGACGTTCATGGTCTGCCTACGGGACTCTATACGGTCGAGGCAGGTGGTATTCAGACGACGTTTGAGTTCACCGTAGATAATATCCTGCCGACTGAGGCGAGCGAACAGCCAACGGCCGCGCCGCACGAAAACCAGCCCACGCCGCCCGGAACGGCACAGTCCACAGATGTACAGTATGTCATGGCGCAACAGGATGTCCCCATCTACGGAGGTCCTGAAACCCAATACAGCATTGTCGGGAATATTGCAGCCGGACAGACCGCCAAAGTCACAGGCGTGACCGCCGACGGCACGTGGTGGCGCGTGATCTGTCCAGACGGCACGGTCGGCGACTGCTGGGTCTCTGCAGATCCCGCTTGGACTCAACCTGCTGAGCCGCCTCAATAGCAATTCAGGGAAGAAACGTCCCGCAGGTTTTGCCTGGCACAATCAAGGCTTGCGGGACGTTTTATAAGAAATGAAGGAGAACCGCAGATGACAAAATCTTCGACGGAGATCTCCGGCACCTCTGAATGTTATAATTTTTTAAATGCGTAGACGGTATCTGATTCTTTCCCTCGCGGGCGTTATTGGTCTGTGTTTGCTGGCGGTTCTGGCATACAACCTGCCCCCAATCCAGGACCGCCTGGGCTGGCGCGTCGACAGCCTGCGGGCGCAGATCAAGCGCTTCTTCAACCCGCCGGAGCAGGTGGTCTTTGTACCGCAGGAACAGGTGGATGCCATTGTCAACGCAACGATGACGGCGCTGGCACCCACTACCACGCCCACCCCTGCTCTAACTGAGACGCCGCTTCCCTCACCCACTGCCAGCCTGGTGCCAACTCCCATCCCGGCGAGTGTCTCCTTAAGCGGCATTCGCCATGAATACCAGCAGTTCAACAACTGCGCGCCGGCGAGCCTGTCGATGGTGATGTCCTACTGGGGCTGGACGGGCAGCCAGTTCGACACGCGTACCTACCTGCGCCCGAGCTTTGAGGCGGACGATAAAAACGTCAATCCATTTGAGATTGTGGATTATGTAGAGAAGAATACTGCGTACGATGCGCTTTGGCGTGTCGGTGGCGACCTGACACTTCTAAAACAACTGGTGGCAGCGGGCTTTCCGGTGCTGATCGAAAAAGGACTGGACCCGCACGACGATGCCTGGCTGGGTCATTACCAGGTCGTCAGCGGCTACGACGATCCGAATAGCCGCTTCCTGGTCTATGACTCTTATGAAGGTCCGGCGGAGGCGTGGAGCGTGCCTTATGAGTTCATCGGGCAATTCTGGCGGCATTTCAATTTTGCCTATGTAGTTGTCTTTCCTTCGGAACGCGCGGCGGAGGTGCATTCGATCCTGGGCGCGCACAGTGACCCTCAGCAGAACTTCCAGTACGCGGCGGAACTGGCATTGAGGGAAGCAGGCAGCCTGACCGGGCGCGAACAATTCTTTGCCTGGTTCAACCGTGGCAGTAATCTGGTGTATTTGCAGGATTACGCGGGCGCCGCACAAGCCTATGACACTGCCTTCAACCTCTATGCCGCACTGCCGCTCGAGGAGCGTCCCTGGCGCTTGTTATGGTACCTGGACGGACCCTACACGGCATACTATCACACCGGGCGTTACCAGGATGTAGTCAACCTCGCACAGTCGACACTTGTCAATGTAGATAAGCCCGTGCTCGAAGAGACCTATTACTGGCGCGGGATGGCAAAGAAAGCTCTGGGTGACCAGGCAGGAGCCGTCGAAGATTTGCAACGTGCCATGGAACTCAACCCGAATTCCACCCCTGCCGCAGAAGAACTTCAGCGAATTACCTCTTTTGACGCCAACCGTTCTTTTGAAGTCAGGACTTCCGTCGAGAATTAATTCCCCGTTTTCCACAATCGACCGATGATGTTTGGACAGTGGCTTGAGTTGTTACCAACTATAGATAGCTCCATGGAGCTCTTGCTTTCATAGAACAAGTGTGCTTAAATACAGTGTAAGTAAATGAAGATGAGAAGCTAAACCATGAGCATGATTTCTGAAGCGCGGTTATCCGATTCGCCTTATATAGAATCCGTGACACGTGGGTGGACACTGAGCGAAGGCACATCAATCCGCCCCGCAGAGATTCACTGGCACATGGTCTTTGTAAAACAGACAGGCGGCACCCTGGCGCTCGCGGTGGGACCGCTGACGACATCGGGGATCGCCTCCTGGGGCGAGGGCGGAGAGATTCTATGGATTAAGTTCAAGCTAGGTGTCTTTATGCCTCACCTTCCTATAAAGGACCGTATCAATGCAGAACAGACCCTTCCCGATGCGTCGATCGATCGTTTCTGGTTGAAGGGCGCTGCCCGGCAAATCCCCGATTTTGAAAACGTAGAAACATTCATCGAACGTCTCGTACACGAGGATGACCTAGTCCATGACCCACTGGTAAGTGCTGCGCTGCAGGATGCACCCGTTGAAGTATCCCCTCGCACGTTGCGACATCGCTTCCTGCAAGCCACAGGACAAACACAGAAACATATCCGCCAGTATGAGCGTGCCATCAAGGCAGCCGCGCTTCTACGGCATGGGATCTCGATCCCTGACACAGTGTTCGAGGCAGGCTATTTCGATCAACCGCATCTCACGCGGTCGCTAAAACATTTCCTGGGATACACTCCCGCACAGATCCTGCGCCAATCCCAGCCATAGGTTTGCCATTTTATACAAGACAATCTCCTTCATTCCGGCTATGATAGAACCATGGATACCAAATGAAAAGGAGTACAACGAAATGCAAAAAATCACCCCATTCTTATGGTTCGATACGCAGGCGGAGGAGGCGATGAATTTTTACACCTCCATCTTCAAAAATTCGAAGGTCCTTGGCGTAACGCCGGGACCAAACGGCAGAGCGATATCTGTGAACTTTGAGCTGGAAGGGCAGGAGTTCATCGGGTTGAACGCCGGGCCACAGTTCAAGTTCAATGAATCCATCTCGTTCCTGGTGGACTGCAAGACTCAGGCAGAAGTGGATGAGCTATGGGAAAAGCTCACCGCCGACGGAGGCGAAGAAGGCAGGTGCGGCTGGCTCAAGGACAAGTACGGGTTGTCGTGGCAGATCATCCCAACCGCTTTGAATGAGATGTTGAGCGATCCGGACCCCGAGAAGGCAGGTCGAGCCATGCAGGCGATGCTCCAGATGAACAAGATCGACACGGAAGGATTGCAGCGAGCTTATAACGGACAATGAGCAAAGCACGAGTCTTATTTCTCTGCACAGGCAACTCGGCGCGCAGCCAGATGGCAGAAGCCTTGCTCTGCAAGTATGGAGGAGAGATCTTCGAGCCTTACAGTGCGGGACTGGAGCCAAAGGGAGTCAATCCGCTGACCATTCGTGTGATGGATGAAGTTGGAATCGATATTTCGAACCAGACATCGAAAAGCCTTGACACATATCTTGGAAAGCTCAGCTTTCAGTATCTGGTTACAGTCTGTGATGATGCCGATCAAAACTGCCCTACCGGTTTGCCCGGAATCGATGAGCGGATGCACTGGTCATTCGAAGACCCTGCCCGCTTCAAAGGCACTGAGGAAGAAAAGCTTGCCAAGTTCCGAGAAGTGCGCGATTTGATCGAACAGAAGGTCAAGCAGTGGGTTGCTGAACAGCCATCGTGATTTTAGAACTAAGATGAAAGCCCTCGTGAGTTTGCAGGATAGACTTACGAGGGCTTGCTTTTAAGCCTTTACACTTGCCTCAAACACTGACCGGTGTACGAATCCGCGACCAGCGCAATCTGTTCGGGAGTGCCTTCGGCGATCAGTTTGCCTCCTGCCGCCCCGCCCTCCGGTCCGAGGTCGATCACCCAATCCACAGCCTTGATCAATTCAAGGTTATGTTCCACCACCATCACGCTATTGCCTGCCTCCACCAGGCGCTGGAGCACGCCCAGCAAACGAGCGGTATCCGCCAGGTGCAAGCCGGTCGTCGGTTCATCGAGGAGATAGAGCGTACGTCCAGACACGCGCCGCCCAAGCTCTTTCGCCAGCTTGACGCGCTGCGCTTCGCCGCCAGATAACGTAGTG
>JAICRQ010000139.1 GCA_025966435.1 Anaerolineales bacterium
CAGCAGAGTGCTTTTGCCTGCACCATTCCGCCCCACAATTCCAAGCACTTTACCCTCTTCTACGTCAAAGGAGATATCCTTTAACGCCCAGACAAAATTCAGGTTGGACCTCCGGTCCGATTTTCCAACCATTGCTTTCGCCAGCCGCACAGGCGCGTAGAGAGTGTCTACCAGGACGTCGCGCAGCATGTTGTAGCGGAACTTCGTTTCTGCTGCACCGATCTGGTAGCGTTTGCCAAGATTTTGTACTCTGATGGCGATTGTCATGGAATAATAATTGGTAAGTAGTAATAAGATCGTGTCGGCAAACGTTTTTTCCATGCTGCGGAAGTAGAACAGGCCGGAGATAAAAATCAGGATGGAAATGATCGCGGAAATCCACAGGGCGATATCCGGTCCATTGCCGGCGCCGAGCAGTGCCCAACGGAATCCGTTCACGACGCCGGTCATTGGGTTGAGAGATAAAAAGATTTGCCAGTTTTCAGGAATTGTTGAAAACGAATAGGCGACGGGCGTGGCAAACAACCAGAACTGGGTCAAAAAAGGCAGAGCATGGTTTACGTCACGGTATTTCACGTTGATCGCGGAGAGCCACAACGCCACACCCAGCGCTGTGACCAGGACAAGCAGAAGAAAGAATGGAAGAGTCCAAAGATATTGCCAGGCCGGCGCTACTTGAAAGTAGACCATGAGTCCAATCAAAATCACGAAGGCAATGATGAAATCCACAAGCCCTGCAAATACCGACGCCATCGGAAGGATCAGGCGCGGGAAGTAGATCTTCGTGACCATGTTGTTGTGAGCAACGAGCGAGCGACTGCCCTGGTTCAATGCTGTAACGAAGAGCCCCCAGGGAAGCAAACCGGTAAATGAAAATACTTCGTAGGGAATGCCGTCTGTCGGGAGGTTTGCCACTCGATCAAATACAAACGTAAACACCAACATGGTCATCACCGGCTGGACGACTGCCCACGCCATGCCCAGCAAGGTCTGTTTGTATTTCACCTTCACATCGCGCCAGACCATGAAAAAGACCAGCTCGCGATAGATCCACAGGTCCCGCAAGTTCAGCGCGGCAAGACCTTTGGAGGGTTTGATGTAGACGGTGGTGGGTTCGTGTTTGGCGAGTTCGGTCATTTGTCGCTTCATGAATTACTAATTACTATTGGACAACCAGTTATTAGTAATTGGTAATTCGTAATTGATTATCGAATCTTGTCTCGGTTCGCCTTGAACCATTCGATCGTGCGGCGCATGCCTTCTTCGAATGGGACCTGCGCGCTCCAGCCGAAGTATTCTCGGGCGCGCGTCACATCGAGACCACGGCGGGGTTGACCGTTCGGTTTGTCTGTCTGCCAGACGAGTTTGCCCTCGAATCCAGTCATCCGGACGATCATCTCCGCCAGATCCTTGATGGAGATCTCATAGCCGGAGCCGAGGTTGACAGGCTGGTCTCCATTGTATTTTTCCGCAGCAGTGACGATTCCATCCGCAGCGTCTTCTACATATAAGAATTCTCTTGTGGGCGATCCATCCCCCCAGACCAGAAGCTCTGAATCGCCTCGTTCCGCTGCTTCCACTGCCTTACGAATCAGGGCTGGAATCACATGTGATGTCTCCAGATTGAAGTTGTCGCGCGGACCGAAGAGATTCACCGGCATCAGATAGATCGAGTTATATCCGTATTGCTGGCGATAAGCCTGGGACTGCACCAATAGCATTTTCTTCGCTAAGCCATACGGCGCGTTTGTTTCCTCCGGGTAGCCGTCCCACAAATTCTCCTCCTTGAAGGGCAGAGGGGTGAATTTGGGATAGGAACAAATAGAGCCAACGGCTACAAATTTTTCCACGCCCTGCTTCCAGGCTTGGTGCATGAGAGGTACACCCATCATCAGGTTGTCATAGAAGAACTCTGCCGGGCGGGCGCGGTTTGCGCCAATTCCTCCCGCCAGGGCTGCCAGATGGATGATCATATCGGCGCGACAATCCCGCAGCATGGCAGTAATCTCATCCGGCTGGCGCAGGTCATATTCCGAACTGCGCGGCACGAAAACATCGGTAGCGCCGCGCTCTTTTAGCTTTTCAACGACAAATGATCCCAAAAAACCGGACCCGCCAGTGACAATCACACGCTTATCTTGCCAAAAGTTTTCAGTCATTTTCTCTTATGCCCTATTGCACAATAAATTGAGCATTTCTATATTTTTCATCATTGGGATTTCGAATAATTCCCGCCTTCAGCGCAAACAATAATTCGCGGATTCCATCGTCGACATCCAGCGTCGTTTCAAATCCCAGTACGCGCTTGATCTTCGCAAAAGACACACTAATATCGCGCATATCGCCACCGAAAGTCAAATCTTTATATTCGACAACCGTCTCAGGCAATCGTTTGAGGATCAGGCGGACAATATCGTCTTTGGAGTAATTTCCCTCGTCGGTGCCAAGATTGAAAATCTCCCCACAAATCTTCGAACGCTCGGCGGCGAGTCCCAGCAGCATGCCGCGAATTGCGTCGCGGATGTGCACAAACGAGCGTGAGTATCCACGCTGGTAGATAATTAATTCCCGTTTCGTGAATGCCTCCAGAACAAACTGGTTGACGATCAAGTCGAAACGCGTACGCGGGGAAATGCCATACAGTGTTGCCAGCCGGAACAGTAGGGGCGCGCAGGAACTGTCTTTTTGCGAAAGCAGGAATTCCTCGGCAGCGATCTTGGTTTCGGCATAGATCGATTGCGGATTGAGAGGCGACTCTTCCGTTACCGGCTTGCCGTTAGGGGAAAGCCCATAATTACTGTAGGTGGAGGCGAACAGGAATCGTTCCACCCCCAGGTCAAGTGCCTGCCTAAATACCCCTTTCGTCGCTTCGACGTTATAGCGCCACGCGACCGGCCTCCCGACTGCCTGACACGCAGGAAAGCCTACGATCGCTGCAAGATGGACAATGGCATCGGGCTTTTTCCAGCCATCCTTGAGCGAATCTTTGACTGCCCGGGGCTCTGTCACATCAGCTTTTACAAAATGGAAGTTAGGATGGTGCAGGAAGGGAACAAGTGACTCACCACCGAAGAGAAGCGCGTCCAGTACCGTGACACGATAATTAGCACGCAGCAACTCGGATGTCAGAAGAGAGCCAATGTAGCCCGCGCCTCCCGTGATCAGCACATGGCGGTCACTCATGCAGATTCCTCCATCCGGAGAATGACTTTAAATCCTTCCACCTGCAAAACAGGTGCCTCTTTGTCGTTGACGATATTCACCCCGTGCTCAAGACAGGTCAGTCGGCAGATATCTGCTACATCGCCCTTGCCAACGATCCGGACGCGGTCGTAGCCGGCGCTTTTTATCTGAGCAAGGTACTCGTTCACACGCTGGCGGGTTTTGCGATAAAGAGAAAAGGAGCGCTCGACGTAATCCACCGCCAGGCGGGCACGCAGGGCAATCCCTTCAGGCGTGATGATATAGCGCAATTTCTTGCGCTCTGCACGCTTGACCTTGACGTATCCTTTGGCGATCAAGCGCTTGAGATGCCAGTTGACTGTTCCAACCGCTACCCCCAGCTGCGTGGCAAGCGTCGATTGGTTGACATCCGGGTCGCTTTCGATGTTTTCTAGGAGGGTAAGCTCACGAAATTCTTCGTTTGATGATTCCATATACAATTCAAAATTCAGTGACTGAATTATAACCGAGAACCTTTGCCTGTCAAATCAGCGGCGTATAACAAAACATCCGAAGCAGGGTAACTTCGGATGTGGAGATGAAATTTCCAATCTTAGGCAAACTGTTCGAGATTGACGGCGACCAGCGGCAATGCCTCATCTACAAACTTTTCGAGTGCCGGCAGTTTTTTCGCGTGACTATAGTGAGACGCAAGACCATAGATCGCCCACGCGGCGACGGTAGCAGAAATTTCGGTAGAGAGGTGTGGATTCATTTTCCCAAGCCAGACGTTGAGCAATTCATAGACCTGGTTCTTCACCTGCTTTTCGATCAGAGGCTCAAACTGACGCTGTGACTGCATGCAGTCCGTGCGGACTTTGAAAAGGAATTCACAGACTGTCAATAATAAGATCCGCAGGTTATCGGGCGTGTAATGACAGGCATCCAACACCCGCGATTCGATCTCCTGTCTGAATTGTTGCTCAACCCAACGGTCCAGCAGGGCGTACTTATCGAGAAAATGCTTATAAAAGGTAGCGCGGTTAATTTGTGCCTTTTCGGTCACATCCTGAACCGAGATGGCATCAAAACTTTTTTCAGCGAGCAAATTAGTAAACGCTCCTAGAATTAAGCCGCGAGTCCGTTTGACACGGGGATCAAGTTTCTCTTCTATCGGCAACATTTTGGCTCCAGTGTTGCTTAGTCAACACAAATACATTTCTGATGGTTGACCTATCTAAGCAACAGTAGTAAATTATACAACATCCGTTGTTTATACAACGAATGACGTAAAGATAGCATAGATTCTAAAACTTGTCAAATCGAAGGAGACACAAATATGGAAATTGCTTTTCTCATCGGGCGGATCATCATCGGACTGTACTGGATCTACGGTGCGATTGCCCACTTTACCCAGGCGAAGTCCATGGTTCCCTACGCTAAGATGAAAGGCGTACCGTTCGCAGAAGTTGCTGTGCCCGGCACTGGAGTTCTTTTGCTAGTCGCTGGCTTGAGCATCCTCACGGGTATCTACCCGTTGATCGCGGTCGCGGCGCTGACCCTCTTTCTTGTGCCTGTCACCGCCATGATGCATAACTTTTGGACGGTAGAAGACCAGATGATGAAGATGAATGATATGGTGATGTTCACGAAGAACATGGCGCTGCTGGGATATACGCTGATACTACTTGCTATTCCCCAGCCCTGGCCGTTTAGTTTAGGTTTCTAATAGCGATCAAGCTAGTAGCTCATCCCATAATGGAAGCATGGATGAGTCGTTAACCCCATTACGACAGAAAGACGTTGAAAGGAGTGTAAGATGAAAATAACAATTATTGGACCAGGAAATATGGGTCGTGCGATCGCTACCCGCGCTGTGGCGGGCGGTCATTCGGTCACAGTTGTAGGCAAAACCCTCGAGAGCGCCCAGAAAGTGGCGGATGAGGTCCGGGCATCCGCGAAACAAGGTGCGGAAATCTCTGCAACCACCCTCGAAAATGTGGAGCCCGGTGACGTTGTTGTGCTGGCGCTCTGGTATGGAACCAATATCGAGGTGGCCAAACAACTCAGCGAAAAGCTCAACGGGAAAACGGTCGTGGATATCGCAAACCCGCTGAACTCCACCTACGACGGACTCGTGACAGCGCCTGACTCCTCGTCGGCGGAGGATGTTGCCAAAGCCGTTGGACCCAAAACAAAGGTGGTCAAAGCGTTCAACACAACCTATGCCAGCACGCTCCTCTCCGGACAGGTCGCGGGAGAGCCGCTTGACGTGTTCATTGCCGGAGACGATGAAGAGGCAAAGAACAAGGTCGCCCAATTCATTAAGGATGCCGGGCTGCGGCCTGTAGATACTGGTCCCTTGAGCCGCGCCCGTCAGATCGAAGGACTGGGGTTCCTGCATATCGTAACCCAGGGAGACCTGGGAACCAACTATGCGAGCGCAGTTAAGATATTGAGTTAATTCCGATTGAATAGAATGAAGCCCGGCGAGAGAAGGAGAGACGCAATGCCTCAACAAGATCGCAACCTGAAGTTTGGGTATTTCCTGATCCCCAATGCAGAGTCTCCCCTGCTCTCGCTCGCGCAGGAAGCAGAGCGCCTCGGGCTGGACTATATCGGGATACAGGATCATCCATATCAGCGACGGTTTGTGGATACCTTTACATTGCTAAGTATGATTGCTGCTCGGACCTCGCGAATTGGTCTCTTCCCGGATGTTGCCAACCTGCCGCTGCGCCCTCCCGCTGTCCTGGCAAAAGCCGCCGCGAGCATTGACGTGCTAAGCAGCGGCCGCTTCGAGCTGGGTCTCGGCGCGGGAAGCTTCTGGGATGCCATCGAGGCGTATGGAGGTCCGCGGCGTTCTCCCGGAGAGGCACTCGTCGCCCTCGCCGAAGCGATACAAGTGATCCGCAAGGTATGGAGCGGCGAGCGCAATCTGCGCTTCGAAGGTCAGCATTACCGATTGCGCGGAGCGCATTCCGGGCCAGTGCCTGCTCACCCAATCGGCATCTGGCTCGGTGTGACCGGTCCGCGTGCCCTCAAGTTGGCAGGGCAGGTCGCCGACGGCTGGGTACCTTCGTTCCGCGGAGATCTAAAGAAGCTTGCCGCGATGACCAAGCGACTTGATGACTCTGCCGCGGAAGCAGGGCGTGATCCAAGAAGCATCCGGCGCGTGCTCAACGTAAACGGAGTGATCACAGACGGTGCATCGAATGGCATGTTACAGGGACCATCCAGTCAGTGGGCAGAAGAGCTGACGAATCTTGCCATTACCTATAAGTTCGATACATTCATTTTTTGGGGCGAAGGGGAAGATCAGCTTCAGAGGTTTGCCGAGGAAGTGGTTCCAGCGACTCGCGCACAGGTCGCCGCGGAACGCACAGAGGCCTCCTAAAAGAAAGTAAATGCAGAGTGGCGTTGTCTATGCTTCGTAAGCGCTGAAAGTTCACAGAAAGAGAAGAAACATGAATCAAACAAGTTCGGCTGAGAAAACCGAGTTTTCCATTCATCCCGCCACCAGCATTGGGCACATCTCTCTCAGGGTTGCGAATCTTGAGAACCAGCTTACGTTCTACCAGCAGGCAATGGGCTTCAAGCTGCACTGGCGTGAAGGCAATAAAGCCGGGCTCGGTTCCGGAAACGCGGACTTGCTATGCCTGACAGAAGAGCCGAATCTCAAGCGATATCGCGGAGTGACGGGTCTCTATCATGTGGCGTATCTTTTCCCAAACCGCCGGGAACTCGCCATCGCAATGGCGCGTCTGTTTGCGCTGAAGTATCCCAATGCACCCACCGACCACATCATGACCAAGACTACCTACCTCGATGATCTCGAAGGCAACGGCATCGAGCTGTATTGCGAATCGCCGGAAGACGGCACCTGGACGATCACGGACGGCAATATGGAAGCTCGCCGCAAAGATGGCTCTTGGAGCAATGGACGCGAACCGCTGGACGTGGATGCATTGTTCAGCCATATCAAAGAAGACGACCGCCTGGACGTCCCTGTCCCTCCCGAGACCAAAATCGGGCACGTCCACCTGCATGTGCACGACATCGACGAAGCTGTGGATTTCTATCATGGCGTCATCGGCTTTGACGTCATGGGGATATCCAAGGGGATCCAAATGGCATTCGTCTCCGCAGGCGGGTACCACCACCACATCGGCTTGAACACCTGGCAGGGACGCGGTGCCCCTCCGCCGCCCGCCGATGCGCTCGGGTTGCGCCACTTCACCATAGAATTGCCTGATCAAAAAGCGCTGGATGATGTGATGTCACGGGTCGAAAAGGCAGGCATTTCTGCCAACCAGACGGAAGACGGTCTGCTTTTGTACGATCCATCGCAGAACGGTGTAATTCTTACCACCGCGAAAAAATAATTTCTAGCCACCGGGAACAAAACATCCGAAGCTCTCAGGCTTCGGATGTTTTCGATTCGGCACTGTAATCATTGTGTAAAGTAACAAACTTTCGAGGGGAACGTTATAGCATAAAAGGGTGTATCAATTCTTGTCGACTCATCTCGGGAAAGGAGCCATATTCTATGATGCCGTTAGGCGATGATAATTCTGGACGCAGAATTACGCCCATTGTGACCTATGCCTTGATCGCTGTCAATGTGCTGGTGTTCTTTTTGGAGCTCAGCGGCGGTGACGCGTTTATCCAGCGCTGGGCGTTTGTCCCCACCCGCTTTCTGGAAAATCCTGCCGGCGATTTCGTCACGCTGTTTACCTCCATGTTCATGCACGCGGGCTGGCTTCACTTGCTAGGCAATATGCTGTATTTATGGATTTTCGGTGATAACGTTGAGGACCGCTTGGGACATGGCTTGTATTTTGTGTTTTACATTTTATGCGGTCTGGCAGCAACCTTTGCCCAGCTGGCTTTCAGTGCGAACTCCAGCATTCCTAACCTGGGCGCCTCGGGAGCGATTGCCGGCGTGCTGGGTGCCTACCTGATCATGTTCCCGCGCGGTAGTGTGAATG
>JAICRQ010000231.1 GCA_025966435.1 Anaerolineales bacterium
CTCTGGTTTCTTAAGCCAGCCAAACACAGCATTATCTTCACCGACCACAGCAGAGTTGGTCACCGTTCCGATACTCAGATACATTACATCGTCCTGGAAAACCAATTGATTAGCCTGATGATCTCCCTGCCCCGGTAGACCAGTGATGAGATTTTGAAGCTGTCCGCCTTCTTCAATGATGGAAACCGTCCCTGCGTGGACGACATACACCTGTCCATCATGAAAAGCGACTGCGGTTATGGGCAACTCATTTCCAAAAACACGGCCTTGTGTGAGCACAGTCTTTTCCCCATTCGATTCAATGCGAGTGACCTTCGGCTCGCCCCCGCTGCCATAAGCGCTTTCCGCAATCAACATCCGGCCCTGATCATCAAACGCGACCATCGTGGGAGCGTCGAGGCCATCCACTGCGACTTCTACTTGAAAGCCGTCCGGCACATCTATATCGGCTGGACGAAGAGGGCGAGATCCCGAGCAGGCAGTAAGAAACAAAACTATAACAGACACGAGCCGTAGGAAACGAGTCACAGATTACTCCTTTTATATGACCAACACCATGCAACGACCCCATACGCCCATGTTCTCGACCTATACATGCTGCGCTGCTAACGGTCGATGGGGATCATGATGGAGAGTAGCAGATTTTTCTTTGATCGAAGCCATTAGCTGGCCGTGTGCTGTGATGAATTTTTCAATCCCCTCGTCTTCCAGCTGCTGGGTAATGGCATCCAGTTCTATGCCGACTACTGAAAGTTCATTTAACATCTGGTGAGCTTTATGTACTTCTTGATCCAGAGTTTGCTCTGGATGTCCATGGTCGCGGTAGGCATTCAGCGTTTCAACGGGGATAGTGTTGATGGTGTCGGGCCCGATCAGCGCTTCTACATACTTCGTGTCGCTGTAAGCTGGGTTTTTCGTGCTGGTGCTTGCCCATAACAATTTTTGGGTGCGCGCGCCGCTGTTTGCCAGCCTGGTGAAGCGATCACCACTGAACATTTCTTTGTACATCTCATAAGCTATTTTGGCAGAAGCAATCGCTATTTGCCCATGCAAACGCTCAGCGACACCCGCCTGTGGGCTATCCCTCTTCATTATCTTTTCAAGTAGCGGATCAATCAGAGTATCGATACGGCTAAGGAAAAAACTGGCGACAGAGGCTACCGGCTTGAGAGGCTTTTTCTTGGCCGCTAAGATTTCCAACCCCCCAATATAGGCATCTGCTACCTCCCGGTAGCGAGGTAAGCCGAACAGGAGGGTGATATTGACATTGACCCCCTCTCCCGTGAGCTCACGGATTGCCGGGATACCTTCCGCGGTCGCTGGCACTTTGATCATCACGTTGGGGCGGTTTACCCGGATCCACAGTTCGCGGGCTTCTGCGATGGTGCCTTCGGTATCGTGTGCTAACCCCGGGGATACCTCCAGACTGACAAAACCGTCGCGACCATCGGTGCGATCATATGTTGGGCGCAGGAGATATGCCACATGCTGGATATCTTCCACAGTGAGCAGCCGCAAAATCTCCTCAGGGGTCTCTCCGTTTAAGCCCAGAGCTCGGATTGACTCATCATAGTCATCACTTCCTGTTATTGCTTTCTCGAAAATCGAAGGGTTGGAAGTCACGCCGCTGACGCCATCCTGCTCAATCCACTTCTGGAGCTGACCGGAAGAGATCGTGCCTCGGCTGATAAAATCCATCCAGATGCTTTGACCAAATGACTCCAATTCCAATAAGGGATTGCTTTTCATTTGTTCGCTCCCGGAAGAACCATCGATGCAGCCTGCCCGTCCTTGCCAGACAATCTGCCTTTTAGATCGGAGGCGCTGAAGGGTCCCCATGCACTGAGCAGGGCACGTGCTTCGGGCACAGAGTCCCAGACGTTCCACAACAGAACGCCGTGCACACGACCTTCGTCCAGGTAATAGATCACGCCCTTCTTGAAGGGTTCCTCCCAATCAGCTACAGTTTCCAGCTTGCTATTTAATTCTCCCACTGCCTCATAACCCAATTCAAACAGGTCTGAGTAGAACATGGGCACATGGGTGTAGGGCTCATTTGCGCCTGCCATGTTTCGACCTGCCAGTTTCCCCATTCTGAGCGCATTATCTTCGTGTTCTACGCGCACACCCTTTCTCAGCGCCGAATGGAAGAATCTTGCCACATCGCCTGCCGCAAAAATATCGGGGGCAGAAGTCAGTAAATGCTCGTTGACAACGATTCCATTCTCCACTTGCAGCCCAGCCTGCTGTGCGAGTTCAAGGTTCGGGCGAATCCCAATTCCGGCGATCACTCCATCCACCTCGAAAGCGCGACCGCCTTTGGTCAGGACAGTAAAGCGATCCCCAACCTGTTCAACGCTCTCCACTAGATCACCGGGCACAACCTCCACACCTTTCTCGCGATAATACTCATTCAGAAACCCCGCAAGCTCAGCGGGGTAAATATTTGCACCAATGGCATCTTCAGGAAAAACCATCACGACCTTCTTACCGACTATCGTCAGCGCGGCGGCAATCTCTGAGCCGATGAATCCCCCGCCAATCACAAGGAATCGCTCGCCGCGCTCACTCAGAGCGCGTAGACGCTTGTAATCCTGAAAGTCGCGATAATAAATGATATTGTCATCGCCAAAAGGCAAACGGATCGGGGAGCCGCCCGTAGCCAGCAGCAGTTTGTCGTACGTGTATTCCTCTCCAGTATCATCACGGAGATATTTTTTCGGTGGATCGAGCTGCGTGATTTTGCGCCCTAAATGCAATTCAGCACCCAGGCTCTCTGTGTTGCGCCAGATCTTTTCCAGCGGGCGGCCCTTCCACAACCCCTTAGAAAGATTCGGCCGCGCGTAGGGCGGGTCAGGCTCCATGCTGATCATACCGATGGAACCTTCCGCATCCAGTTCACGAATGCCGCGTACAGCCGCATCCCCTGTCAAACCACCGCCTACAATTAGATAACGATAATGTTTCATGAGTTACTCCTTTATTCCTTTGCTTTGCAATTGCGCTCTTTTTAACCAGGATCGAAATATGCTAAGCCAAGATGGTTGCGAACAGAGTCTCAGCCAGGCATCCTTTCATCAGGAAGGCATCCGCTCCAGCATCCAGCGCCGCCTGCTGCTGGTCGGCATACATAGTCAGAACGACCACCCGTATCTCGGGCCAATTCTTCTTGATTAAACGGGTTGCTTCCAGTCCGTCCAGTCCCGGCATGCAGGCGTCGATCACAACGACTTCCGGTAGAAACGCTTTCACCAACCGAACGGCCTCATAGCCATCGCGTGCTTCCCCAATCACCCGTATCATCGAGGAAGACTCATCACAAGTAACCTCGCGCGTGAGCAGTAACGTCTTGAGCGCTTGCCGCGTTCTGGGTTCATCATCACAAATGAGAACCCTCTTACTTTGGCGCGAAACGAGGTCCTGGTTTGTCATTTTGAGTCCAAAAGCCAGGGAATTTTCGCATCCGGGTTCTGATTCGGAAACACTTCTGTATTTGTCGCAGGCAAAGTGGCGCCGGGTTGCGATTCGACTCTGCTCTCACAAAAATCAATCACCTGCACCCCGATGGTCCATTCCAACAGCATAAGCAATTCTTCTCGATTTATCCCTTGCACCTTCAACGTTATGACTCGCTTGAAGGGATCATCTCCCCAATACGTGGAGAGGCTGACGAGTTTGCCGCCCAATTGAATAATTCCATCTGTAACTGCGCCGATTTCTCCCTTGTCTTCCATGAGCCGGATCGTAATCCGTAAGCCTTCCAACCCCCCACCTAATGCGGCCGTCATCGCTCGAAAGATGTCTGACCCGGTGATCATGCCAGCCAACTGGTCTCCACGCATCACCGGCAGGCTGCCAATTTTATTGTCTATCAACATGCGGGCTGCTTCTTCTAAGGGATAGTCCTCTTGTACCGTGATGACCTGCCTGGTCATCGCCTCTTCTACCGCTATTGCGCTCAAGAGATGGCTGATTGTGTGCGCCCCGAGCACGGCTACCGGTGAAATATCGAGTAAATCTTTTTCTGTTACTATGCCCACCAATTGCCCTTCTTTTCCTACTACTGGCAAGGCAGCAAGTTTCTTTAGACGCAGCAACCGGATTGCCTCCGCATACTTTGTCTTTGGAGAAACGGTAATTGGGTTAATCATCATACATTCATGGACTTGCATATAGCACCTGTAATTCCTGCGGATTATTTTTCACTTAGTATTAGAATACCCCAGCTACTTTCGCATGTCATCAGCAGAGTGTGGATTTTCACATCCATACTTTTGGGGATTCCTGAGATGGCCGTTTAGAACCCATAAAAAAAAGGCCACCGATTGGTGGCCTATAGTCGACAGGATCTCGGAGGAATACGATTATTCGCTATTAAGACTGTCCATTTCATCCAGAGATGCCAGTCCCTCACGCAGGGCATATAAAGTCGCCTGGACACGGTTCGCCAGGTGAAGCTTGTTGAGAACATTGCCTACATGCGTCCGGACGGTGGCTTCACCGATCACGAGTTGGTCAGCGATTTGACGGTTGCTCAGCCCCTGCGCAACCAGGCGCACAATGTCAACTTCCCGTTCTGTTAGAGGAGCAGGCGTCAGCGGCTGCTTAACCGGCTGGCTCAATTCTTCCAGCACCATTTTGGCGACGGTTGGATGTAACGATGGCTCGCCGCGATTGACCTTTCGGATCGCGGTAATGAGTTCTTCGGGTGCAGAGTCCTTAAGTAAATAGCCCATTGCGCCCGCTTTGATGGCAGGAAACACCTTATCTTCGGTAACGAAGCTGGTGAGGGCAATAATCCGTTTGGGTACTTTACCAGCCTGAATTTCCCGAATAGCAGTAATGCCGTCCATCTTCGGCATCATCAAATCCATTAAGATCACGTCCGGGTTTAGCAACTTTGCCTGGGCTACTGCTTCTTCGCCGTCAGCAGCTTCACCAATTACTTTGATATCATTTACTTGTTCCAAAAGCGCACGTATGCCCTTACGCACAATGGTTTGATCGTCTACCACCAGTAACGTAATCGGTGTCTTACTCATATTTGTCACCTCCTGATCCGTTCACCCGGCTAAGTCGTATTTCATTCATTCGAGGGGAATCCTTATTTTCAAACGTGTGCCTTTAAGTGGGGCACTCTCGATTTTCAACGTACCTCCTAACTGCTGCACCCTCTCTTTGATGCCCTGTAACCCGAATCCACCGCTTTGGCTGACAGCTTCCGGCGCAAATCCCCTGCCATCATCCATCATTTCCAGCAAGACAGTATTTTCGTTATATTTAAGCTGGATCTGAACTTGCGTTGCCCCCGCATGTCTGACCACATTGTTTAAGCCCTCCTGAGCGATCCGGTACAACTCTTCTTCAACTCTGATGGGCAGGCGTCTTTCCTCTTCCACGAGAACCTGCGTCTTCAACCCGGAACGACCCTCTACCGCAGCCAGCCTGGCACGCAACGCAGAAACCAAGCCTTCCGTCTCCAGCATAAAGGGACGCAGCTCGAAAACCAGCAACCGCATATCATACATTGCCTCTCGCGACATGTTTCGCACTTCCTGCAGATTGCTCTCCAGAGCCTGCCACTTCTCCGCTGAAAACGCCATGCGAGCGGCATCGGCGTATAGAGTGACGCTGTAAAGAGCCTGCGTGACGGAATCGTGCAGCTCGCGCGCCAGGCGCTGACGTTCTTCCAGCACCGCTAATTGCTCAGCCTGGTATTGTAAGCGGATATGCTCAATGATAATAGCAGCTTGATCTGCGAACAGATCGATAATCCGCATATCTTCCTCAGTAAGCTCACCGGGCTTATTCAGGATATTGAGTATCCCAATCACTTTTGTGTTCACTTTCAGGGGAACGACTAACAGAGATACAAGACCCTTAATCCACGGATAGTCTTGCAATTGATCAGAATCATCAGGGTCGCTTTCCTGGAGATTGATCCAGACATGGTCACCCGTCTGGAAAGCGCGACCTGCGAACGA
>JAICRQ010000270.1 GCA_025966435.1 Anaerolineales bacterium
CTGCCACAGAAGCTTGAGGACGAAGGCGGCTGGCCCGTCCGCTCCACAGCCGAAGCATTTGTGGAATACACGGACGTGGTCACCCGTTCCCTCGGCGACCGCGTCAAGAACTGGATCACACACAACGAACCTGCTGTTGTCACATGGTTGGGGTATGCCATGGGTATTCACGCACCCGGCTTGCAGGATTATGCCCTGGGCATACGCGCTGCGCATCACCTTTTGCTCTCGCACGGGCAGGCAGTACCTGTCGTTCGACGCAACAGTCCAGGTTCAGAAGTGGGGATCACGCTGGATATCAGTTGGAGATACCCCGCATCCAACAGCCGCCTCGACCGCGAGCTCGTCCGCGAGGACGATGGCAAGTGGTTCCGCTGGTTTGCAGATCCATTGTATGGGCGCGGCTATCCTGCAGATAAAGTCGAGGATTTTACCAAAATGGGCGCGCTGCCAAACGGACTGGACTTCGTGCAACCGGGCGATCTGGAGATGATTGCCACACCAACAGATTTTCTCGGCATGAATTACTACAATCGAAATATCTACCGCGCCGATGGCGCAGACAATGACCCTCAAACGGTTTTCCCTCACCCCAAAATGCCCGAGCATTGGACCGAGATGGGCTGGGAAATCTACCCGGAAGGACTGACGAGCATCTTAGGACGCGTCTACTTCAACTATCAGCCGCCCAAAATCTATGTCACAGAGAACGGCGCGAGCTACTCCACGCCGCCGGATGAAAAGGGGAATGTAGCAGATGAGCTCCGCATTCATTATCTGCGGACGCATTTTGCAGCCGCCCATCGCGCCATTCAGATGGGTGTTCCACTGGCGGGCTATTTCGTCTGGTCTCTCATGGATAACTTCGAATGGTCGTGGGGCTATGCCCAGCGCTTTGGTCTCATCTGGGTGGATTATGAAACGCAGAAGCGCATTTTGAAGGATAGCGCCAAGTGGTATAAGCGTGTGATCAAGAAGAACGGTTTTTAGTAACGGTGTAGGGAGCGGCGCCCTCATCAGAGTGCTTCGCAAGTTGCCGCTCCCTACGTCGTTAACCTGATACAAAGGGATTGCTCTTTTTCTCTTCCCCCACTGTTGTCTCAGGACCGTGCCCGGAAAGCAGACGTGTTTCGTCGGGCAAGGTATATACCTTGGTTCGAATACTATTCTCCAACTGTTCCCAGCTCCCGCCGGGCAGGTCGGTGCGACCGACGGAACCCGCGAAGATGACGTCGCCGCAAAAGCAGACATGAGATGAGGGGACGTACAATATGCAATGACCCGGTGTGTGCCCCGGCGTGAAGCGGACTTCAAATTCCACGCTTCCCAGCCGTAGAATCTGTCCCTGGTGAAGATCGATCGTCGGTTCGGGACCGGGGTCGATGTCGAAACCGAAAAACGCGCCGCCTCCGCCCGCCCTCCATAACACATGATCGTTCGAATGCAATGCCACCAAGGGCAGCGGATTGAGCGCATCCGCAATCGCCCCGGCGCCGCCGATGTGATCGAAGTGCGCGTGCGTATACCAGAGATGACCAATTCGCCAGCCTCTTTTTTGCGCGGCTTCGAGGATGATGTGGCCATCCCAGGCGGGGTCGATCACGGCAGATTCTTTTGTGCCTGCGTCGGCGACGAGATAGGCATTCGTCTGCACGGGACCAAGTGTGAACGAAACAATTTCAAGCATGGTTCACCTTTTCAAAACACTCGAGACGGCCGGAGAGGAGGGAATCTTTCGCGGAGAAAAGAAATAACTGACAGCAATAGAAACAGCAATCAAGCAGATTGAAAGAGGATAGACAATCATCGGGTCGTATTCAAAGAGAATGCCAGCGAGCGGCGGTGTGAGGATAAAGATCACCGAGCTAATCGTTTCCATAATGCCATAGGTCACGCCCATTTGCGAGTCATGGACAAGCTCGCGCGCCTGTGCCAGTGCCATCGGACGCCCGGCGCGAAACCCTCCCAGTAGAAAGTACCCCAGCACATAGAACGGCAGGCTGGTCCCTTTCCAAATGAACAGAGAAAACAGAATCACTAGCGCCTGCGCGATCAGAAAACCGCGGCGCGGAGGGACGCGGCTAAGGAGGATCGCCATCACCGAATTCCCCAGCGCGCCCGTCGTGAAGATAATCCCGGTTTCGCTGAGGGAAAGCCCGCGCACCCCTTCCAGAAAATTTGGCGTGAGCGGCTGCGCCAGATACATAGCAAAGATGGCAAGTGCGAGCACACCCATCAAAACAAGGAGACGCTGATTCTTCTTCAAATGAAGCGGTGGCGCCTCGGGGTCATCCTGATCGAGAGGTTGTCGTTCGATGAGAAAGATAAAAATAGTAGACAGAATGAACATCGCGGCAGCCACCAAGAAACTCGTCCGCATGCCATAGTTGTCACCAATCCACCCGCCGGTAACCGGACCCAATACCATCCCCATCGCAAAGGTTGCGGTCGTGAGCGAGAGAACGGTCCCGATAGGCAGGTTGCCTCGGGCAGCGGTTACGTAGCTGCTCAAGGGTGAGGAGACAAAAGCCGTCAGCCCATAGCCAAACAAGCCAATCAGAAAAAGTGGGAGCGTCAACGCCAAACCCATGATTAATGCGGACAGCAGTCCCAAAATCCAGGCAATGATCAGCAGCGGTCGCCGTCCGAATCGGTCCGCAATGCGACCGGCGGGAATATGCGTGATCGCCATCGAAAAGCCGAACGCGCCAAGCACCAGTCCGATTTCGTATTCGCTCAAGGCGAACTGACGATACAAATAGATCGGCACGAAATTAAAAAACATCCCTTCGCCAAACCCCCAAAGCAAGAGGGCAATCGCGACAAATAAAAGGCTGCGATTCAAGTGACTCCTTGCAATTTGCTACAAAGACCTTTGCAACTTCACTCAGAAGATCTGGATCTCTGCAGCGAATCTAGGTTTTATTCGATACTCGTTGGAGAAACGCAACTGCGGATTGAAACACCTGCTCCCGGCCCGCGTCACGCGTCAGGTTGTGCCCAGAGCCTGTGATGTATAACTTGGTTTTGTCTGGAGTACTGACCAGCCGGTTATAGATGTACTCTATATTATCCGGAAGTATATAAGTTTCATCTCTGGAATGCATGAGTAAAACAGGGACATTCACTCTTGGCAGTGCCGCGCGCATCTCGAGGATCAATCTCTTCAGCTCTGCCGCCGAACGGACAGGGTTCTTCTCATAGGTAATATTGTCTTTATAGGCAGCTTTATCGAACCAACCGCTTCCGGGAGGTCCGCTTGTTTTCGGGCGATAGCGGACGACCAGGCTGACCAGCTTCATAAACCAGATTGGGTAATCGCTCGGCATGCGAGCCGGAGTAGACATCGCGATTACACCCTTCACGCTTAAACGCGTGGACATTAGCAGTGAAAGGATGCCCCCCATCGACAGCCCGATCAGAAAGATGTCATCTGTTAAGCCGCACAGGAGGTTGTAGCCATCCTCCACCGAGGCTATCCAATCCGTCCAGCGTGAACGGATCATATCTTCCGGGTGTGTGGCATGGCCAGCGAGGCGAATGCCCAAACACGTGTAGCCCTGCCGGTGGAGATACTCCCCCATCCCGCACATTTCTTTTGGAGTGCCGGTGAAACCGTGGATCAGCAAACAGGCTGGTTTTGACGAATCTCCCAGTAAAAAAAACGGCTCGGCTGTCGGAATGAGCTGTGACATGCGCCAAATTATAGACTATCCACCCTGCATCCAGGCCGGGCGCAGCGAGGCAACCTTCTTATAAATCGGGCAGCTCTCGTCATGCGCCCCTCGCAAATACCCCGTGGACATCAGGAACTCGTTGACAATCTCACCCCCGGTGAAGACAAATGTTTTCTTGAATAGCTTGACCCATTCTTCTTTCGAGAGCTTGCTGTTTGCATCCAGCCAGGCTTTAAAGGAACCGTGTTCTTTCTGCAATTCTTTGATTCGTTGCGCGTTAACAACTGCCGCGTTGATCTTCAGGCGGTTGCGTATGATTCCCGCGTCTGCCAGCAGGCGGGCAATATCCTTCTCACCGTACTTTGAGACCTTATCGATATTAAAGTTATGATAAGCCTTACGGAAGTTTTCGGCTTTCTTCAGGATCGTGATCCAGGAAAGCCCCGCCTGGTTGATCTCCAGAATAAGGCGCTCAAATAGCAGGTTGTCATCCTTGAGAGGAAAGCCATACTGGGTATCGTGATAGGTTTTGTTGAACGTGTCTTCGGGGTGGGAATTGCAGTAATCGCAGTAGGTGGTCATAGGTCAATTTTACTATGACCACCTACTGCAAAATATATGGCGATAAGTCTAAATATCCCGGCGATTGAATGTGCTGACAGCGATCGCAAATACACCCACAAGATATAGGATCGCATACAGAACCATCAATACACTGGGAGCAGAAAACGCTCCAAAAGGCGACATCCCCAGTACGCTTGCCAGAGGCGTTTGCATCTCGAAGGCAGCTCGCCGCCAGAGCGCCTCGGTGGGAACGATGAGGCTCGAGACGATACCGATCTGTACCGCCGCCGGAATGTTGGCTAAGGTACCGATTTGCTCGATCCAGCCGCCAAGGAATGCCAGCCCGTAGAGACCAAACACCATGCCTCCGGTTGCGAGCGCCGGCATGGCACTGGAACCCGCCAGAGAGATCGTCATGACCAGCAGGGATTCCAAGTAAATCAGAGACAGCCCCGTCAGCATGTTTCGAGGAATATAATCAGACTGGAGGAACACAATCAAGATCACTCCTCCAGACATCAATATTGCATACAAGCCAAGGAGCCCGGCAAACCCCAGCCATTTCCCGAAGACAACATCCGAGCGACGGATGGGTTTGGTGAGGATCGTCTGAATGGACCCTGAATTAATCTCGCCTGCGAGGGTATCTGCACCGAGAAGCGCTCCCATGGCGACAGACAAAAACGTGACGGCATACAAGCCTGCCATCAACAGGAAGTTGGACATCTCTGTCTGCATGATATTCTGGTAGGCAGCGCCTCCTTCTGCAAGGGTCTCTCTTTCGATCTCCGTAGAGATCAGATAAGCGCCAATGGAGAAGAGGATCAGAAAAAGAATTCCCAGGATCAGACCTGTCAAAACAATGCGCCGCCGGATGGCTTCCCGAAACGTCATACGCGCCACGATCCAGCTTGGCCGGATCGCTCCAATGCTTTTCATAATCCGCCATCCTCTCCAACTGTTTCGATAAAGATCTCTTCCAGAGACATGCGATTGGGGGTGATCGCATACACCTCAGCATTCTGTTTGACCAGATAGCGTGTGATCTCGGGAAGATCATGTTCC
>JAICRQ010000069.1 GCA_025966435.1 Anaerolineales bacterium
CGAGGCAAACGATATCCGCACCACGAATTTCAGCATCTATCCCATGGACCGCTTCGATCCGGCGACGGGTCTGCCTTCCGGGGAAAAGGTCTATGCGGCGGATAACACCGTCTATGTGACCGTGCGGAACCTGGAGACACTTGGTGACTTGCTCGATACGGCTGTGCAGGCTGGCGCGAACACGGTCAACAACGTCCAGTTCGATGTAGAGGAAAAGGATGAGGCTCTCCAGCAGGCTCGTGCTGAGGCCGTTGCCGATGCACGCGAGCAGGCAGAGGCGCTGGCACAGGCGGCTGGTCTGACTCTCGGTGAGATCCAGTCCATCAGTTTCTTTGATGCCCAGCCCTATCCCATCTTTGAGGGCAAAGGCGGCGGTGGGTTTGCAGGAGATGTCGCAGCAACCGTACCGATCCAGCCCGGGCAGTTGACGTTCAATGTTAACGTCAGCGTGACCTACGAACTTAGATAATAGAACACGCTTATCTCCTCTTGAACCTGCCTCCACTACGCATGGAGGCAGGTTCTTTTTGTTTTCTTAAATTTCACTTTGAATAATTTACATAACTAACCTATACGGCTAGCGTAAGATATTGAAATGAAGTGTTTTTTCAATACAGATTCAGTTCTAATTCCTTCATCAAATCAGTGAACTATGCTAGTAGTAACCCATAAGTAAGCTACCAAACGACGGCTTAACTTCTGGTCACGCAGAGTATAATCAGTTAGTCTGTACAAATTGGCACAAATAAGGAGAATTATGGAAGGGATTTCAGTTATTTAGTTAGAATCGGATGTGGCTATACCTGTCTATTGAAGACATATAATTACTTAGAAATGATGAGAACATAACCTAGTTGCATTTATCAGATTTTGTCGATTGGGAAGTTTCGTTATTAATAAAGTAGTAAGTGCTCATTCAAAAAGGCAATAATACTTGGTGCATGAAGAAAGGAAATAAAGATGCCTAATCACTGTGAGAACTACCTTCAAATAGATTGCGATCATAAAAATGATGTGGCTGTTATTTTGGATGCAATTGCAGGAGTGACCCCAATTGATTTCAACAAGCTAATCCAGTATCCAACTAAAATTGGGAGCCTTGATGAGGCTGATGCTTCTCAGAAACGCAAACAATTGCGTGAAGAATACAATGTACCGCAAGACAGAATATATGCAATAGATAGTTTCAATTCAGCTGGTTACGAATGGTGTTATAAGAATTGGGGAACTAAATGGAACGCTTACCGTGTTGAAATGGTTCTTCGCGAAGAATATCAGGCAATCATCAAATTTGAGACTGCATGGTCTCCACCATTTCCCGTAATCGCCAAACTTGCTGAGATGTTCCCTCACGGTAAATTCACTCTTCAATTCTGTGAACCGGGCGAAGCTTATAGTGGCTCAGCCTACTACGAGCGTGGCAAGTTAAGACAAATCACAACAAGTGATTATTAAGGCAGTATATGATTACTAAAACCTTCAGCCTCCATATTAAGGAGGCTGTGCCCTCTCTATGCTAGCTTGCACTTCTCACCTCCACTTGGAGCAATTATCGCCCAGCACGAAGTTTGATACATCAGACTATTCTACATAGGAGTCATCATGCTCAAAGTTGGCTACATCGGTCTGGGATTGATGGGGAAGTCCATTGCGCGCAATATCCTCAAGGCGGGGTTTCCGGTTGTCGTCCATAATCGCTCACGCGGCGCCGTGGACGAGCTTGCTGCCGAAGGCGCGACGCCGGCAAACTCTCCGAAAGAAGTTGCCGAACAGGTGGATGTGGTCTTCACGAACCTCCCTGACACACCCGATGTGGAACAGGTGGTTCTTGGCGAGAATGGAATCCTTGAAGGCGCGCATGAGGGGCTGATTTATGTCGATAACTCGACGATCAAGCCTGTCTCGGCGCGCAGGATCGCGGAGAAGCTGGCGGCGAAAGGTGTCTTTGCGCTGGATGCACCCGTCTCCGGCGGTGATATCGGCGCGAAGAACGGCACGCTGACGATCATGGTCGGCGGCGAGGCGTCTGCGCTGGAGAAGGTGATGTCGGTGTTCCAGGCGATGGGAAAGACGGTCACACACGTCGGCGACGCGGGCGCGGGGCAGGTGGCGAAAGCCGCCAACCAGATCATGGTCGCGGCGCAGATGGTGGCGATGGGTGAGCTGCTCGTCTTCTCGAAAAAAGCCGGCGTGGACCCGCGCAAGGTGGTGGAGGCGATCAAGGGTGGCGCGGCGCAGTGCTGGACGCTGGACGTCAAGCCGCCGCGCTTATTCGAGGGGAATCGTAACCCTGGCTTCAAAGCCTATATGCAATTGAAGGATTTAAAGATTATTCTGGATACTGCGCAGGAATATGACATTCCGATTTCAGCGACAATTGAAAATACGGACTTCTTCCAGCAGATGATCGACTCAGGGATGGGAGAGCTGGATAATTCGGCGGTGGTGGGAGTGATCGAGGAGAAGGCGGGAGTGAAAATTTTGGATTAAATATGTCGTTGCGAGCGCACTTTGCGAAGCAATCTCCTGTTAGAAGGCGAGTTTTTGTAAAACGAGGAGATTGCTTCGGTCGTGGCGTTTACGCTTCGACTACGCCTTCGCCTCCGCTCAGCGCGAGACGCCACTCTCTCGCAATGACATGAGAACACTAATGAAAAAATACTGGCCCACCATCCTTGATTACCTTTTGATCGTCGTCGCTGCCTTGATTCAGGCCCTCTCGTTGCGGCTGTTCTTTATCCCGGCGAACCTGGCATCGGGCGGGGTGAGCGGTATCTCTCAACTCATTAATCATTTCACGGGCTGGCCTATTGGCTTGATGATCCTGCTTGGCAATATTCCGCTCTTTGTGCTTGGCTGGCGGTTCCTTGGCGGGGCACGCTTTGCGGTGCGGACGGCGCTTGCCGTCTTCATATTGTCCGCATTCACTGACCTGCTGGTGCAATCGTCGTTATTCGCACCCAATGGTGCCGGGACACGGCTTATCAACGATCTGCAGGGCGACATCTTTTTGAACGCCTTATATGGCGCGATCGTGAGCGGTGTCGGGTACGGTCTCGTTTACCGGGCGCGCGGCACCAGCGGCGGCTCGGACATCCTTGCGCGTATTCTCAGCCATTACCGCGGTGTGCCGATGAGCACGAGTTACTTAGTGGTGGATACCGCGGTAATCCTCGGCGCAGGATTTGTCTTTGGCTGGAAGGCGGCTTTGTATGCAATGATCGCTTTGTACGTCAGCGGGCTGGTGGCAGAGTCGACGCTCGAAGGCGGCGGGACCGTCCGTACCGCGATCATCGTCACCAGTGAACCAGCGGCGATCTTCGCGCGCGTGCTCGAAGAAATGGAACGCGGCGTCACCATTCTCGAAGGGACCGGCGCGTACACGGGCGCGGGCAGACCTGTCCTTTATTGTGTTGTCAGCCGGGCTGAGGTGGCGACCCTGAAAGCCATCGTGCAGGAGGTGGACCCGCGGGCATTCATGGTCATTGGTGTGGCGCATGAGGCGTTGGGGGAGGGGTTTCGACCGTTGAAAACGTAAGGCGGACGCTGCGCGCATTCCGCCAAATCATATATGTCGTTGCGAGGGCAGTGTTCGTCTGCCCGAAGCAATCTCCTGGTTCGTAAGAGATTCCCGAATTATCTGCGCTTCATGTTCGCGTGGTTTCGATACGCCCCTACGAACACGGGGCTACTCAACCAACGCCGCTCAGCGCGAAGTTCTTTTCTTCTTTTTCTTCCTATCTATTTTATATCCCAGGCGCCGCAGCGCTTCTTCGTTATTGCGCCAGTCTTTCAGCACCTTTACGCGCAATTCCAAAAACACAGGTCTGCCGCCCATTTCCTCGATCTCTTTGCGGGCGGAGGAGCCGATCTGCTTGAGCATTTTCCCTCCTTCGCCGATAACAATCCCCTTCTGCGATTCACGCTCCACGAAAATTGTCGCGGCGATGTAGATCATCCCGTTCTCACGCTCGGTGAACTCGTCGATGCGCACGCCAACCCCGTGCGGCACTTCCTCGCGCAGCTGGAGCAGACACGCCTCGCGGATCAGGTCGGCGGCGATGTCGCGCTCATAGGAATCGGTGATCTGCTCCTCATCATATTCCGGCGGGCGGATTGGTGCGAGTGAGATGAGCAGGTCCAGTAGCTCGTCGAGGTTTTGATTCCGCGTCGCGGAGATCGAGATGATTTGTACCTGCTTGTTCAAGAGCCCTGCGTAGGCTTCAAGCCTCGCCGCCAGCACGTCGGGCCCAATCAAATCGATCTTGTTCGCCGCCAGCACAATTGGGATTCTGCTCCGCACACGGCTGAGGAGGGCGGCAATCTGTATGTCCTCCTCCTGCGGCCTGGCAGGGATCTCCACCAGCCACAGAATCACATCCACACCTTCAAGCGCCTCTTCCGCTTCCTGGTTCAGGAACGTCCCCAGCTTATGGCGCGCGCTGTGAATGCCAGGCGTATCGACAAAGACGAGCTGGGCGTTATCCGTCGTCAGAATCCCAAGCTGGCGCTTACGCGTGGTCTGCGGCTTCGGTGAGACCGCCGCGATCTTCTGCCCCAATAATGCGTTGACCAGGGTCGACTTCCCGACATTGGGTCGCCCGATAATCGCCACAAAGGCAGATCGAAACTGTTGTGTGTGTTCTTCTTCTATATCTTGAACCATTAACGTACTCCTAGGCGGCGCAAGGACCGGTCCCAGAACTTATAGGCAAAGGCAATCACGGGGTGAGTCCACTCCCCGACGGGTACGCCCGATTCTAATGCTGTCAGTAAATCTTGTGGGGTTTTCACCTGCCGGACGGGGACTTCCACCCAGGCACTCCCGATATCGGCTAAGGTGTGTGCATCCGAGCCGGCGCTCATGGGCCGCTTGTGTACCTTCGACCACTCGACCGCTGCCTGATTCCAGCGTAGCTGGGAGATGCGCGCGTTGAATGTTTCCACGATATCGATCTCATCTTCGATCATTTCGAGTGCGGCAGGCTGTAAACGCCAGCGTTTCAGAGGGTCAAACCCGTGCGGCAGGAGGACCAACCCGTCCTGTTCCTTGATCGCCTCGACCGTTTCTTTTGGACTCATCCCGGCGGGGATTTTTTCTTTCAGGAACAGGCCGATGATCTCGCCGTAGATCGTGCTGACTTCCTCTCCTACAATAATGGTCAATGGGAAGCCAGCCTTTTTGAGCTTTTCCTCCTCCACCATTTCCTGCAGCTTCTGGGCTCCCCAGATCTGATCGTGATCGGTGATCGCCTGGACCCACACACCTCTTTCTCGGCAACGAGCGGGGAAGAGCTCGAGCGGCGTGCTGCAATCTGCAGATGCCTCTGTGTGACAGTGCAAGTCAATTTTCATGTTCCCCGGCTCGGCGTCGCCTTTTTCCTCGACGACCGCGCCCAGGGATTCTACTTCATCCGCTTCCTGCGGAGTTAGTTCCTCCAGCTGCTCTTCGGCTGGATTTTTCCTCATAGCTTTCCTTTCACTCATCCTTTTCCGGGGGAGGCGCGGGCTGCCAGATCTCCAGCGCCTGCGGCATCAGCTCGATGCGAAGCACATTTTCCTCTGTATGAGAGTTCGGGTCGGTCGCTCCCACAGCGGGAGTGCGCTCCTTCGGGCGCTCGCTGACTGGTGGGCGAATCTCGGCATCGATGTGGAAGGGGAAGTTTCCCCGCCAGCGAAATTCCAGGCACCGCCCGCGACTGACCTCCACATTCGGCAGCTCCTTCAGATCTTCGGCGACCAGGCTTGCCACATAGCGGAACAGGCTCTCGTCATGATCCGGGTGGATGCGCACAATATCCAGCAAACCATCCCCGGGATCGGCTTCCGGTGCGAGCTTGATCCACGGCCCAAACCGGCTGGTGTTCATCACCTCGAACATCCGGTAGGTGCCGGAGATGTCTTCCCCGTCTAAAGTAATTTGCGCGAAATGCGATTCAAACTCGCTGATGGTTTCGATCATGGAGGAAAGGGAGCGAAGGAGACTGCGCCCTTCATTTGGATCGTATCTTGCCAGAGCATCTGCATACAGACCGAAACCACAGGCCTCGATAAAATAATCTCTGCCCCAGGGCGCTGTAACGACGCCGAGGTCGAAGTGGCGCTTCACGGGATTCTTCAATCCGGCGATGATCTCCAGAGCGCTGCCTTCGATCCCAAGAGAAGCACCGACGTTGTTGGCGGTCCCCAGCGGGAGATGTGTCACAAATGCTTCCTTGCCCAACAATCGTGTTGCCACAGCCCGAAATGTGCCATCTCCCCCCGCGCTGACAACCAGCCCGGAAGCATCTTTCAGGATGCTATCCAGATCTTCTTCGCTGCTCGTAGACAGAAACACCGGCTCGTAGCCGGCCTCCACAAGGCTTTTCATCATTTCTTCAGGTATTACCTTTTCTGCACCCCCCGAATTGGGATTAACGATAAGCGTTGCTTTCATGTGTCTGCTCCGTCGATCTAAAAAGTTCGAAATGTTCCGTTGTTAAGATTTTTCCTTTTCCCCTCGCCAGGCGAAGAAATATACTAGAGCACCAAGCAATGCCTGGAAGAACACGGTAGCGATCCGGAAGATGGCAGTAGCCGCCAGCCCCGTATCCGGGTCCACGCCTGTGGACGACGACAGAAACCCGACCATGCTGGCCTCCGTCACGCCCACACCTGCGGGGAGCGCCGATAAGCGCCCCAGCATGGTCGGCACGATATAAGCAAAGAAAAGAGTGGCATAGGGCACATTGAATCCAAACCCCCGCAGGCTGAAATCCAGGATGATGACTTGGACCAGCAACCCTGCAACCGTGATTGCCAGCGCGACCAGGATGGTACGGGTATTGATTACTTCGCGCCCGTGCTGCAGGAAGTTCTCCCATTGGTCGGCAAAATTGAACCGTTTCGCGATTGCCGCTGCAGCCTGACCCAGCCAGCGGCGGGGTCCCGGAAAGAGGAAAATCACTCCCAGAGACACGAGAATGCCCAGCAGAACCAACACCGGCAACCGGACGTTCTCGAACCAGATCGCCGCGAACAATGCACTCCCAATAAACGCCACCTGATCCAGAATGCTGGAGAGAGCAACGGGCACGCCACTCTTGGCAACCGAGACACCCGCCTGGTTCATCAAGCCGGCGCGCGCGGCAACACCGCCGGGTACGAGCGTCGCCGCTGTGCCCGCCACATAACCGCGGAATAGAACATTCCCCGCCACATCGCTGACCGGGCGCATCAGCCGGATGAACCGCCAGGCCTTCATCGCCAGATAAAGTATGGATAAAGCCAGTAGCACCGGCGCGAACGCGTAGTTATAAGATCTGAGAGCCTGTAGAACTTCCTCCCCGTTAATATATTTCACCGCGGCGACGATCAAACCAATAAGGACGACAACATGAAGGACGTACTTAAGATACTTCCCTTTCAAGACCTTACCTTCTCCTTTTCGAACCCTCGAAGCGTGAGGCGCAGTCCAAAAGGACGCTGAATTGCTTACAAAACGCCTTTACTCACTGCATCGAGCTTTCTGGAATGCTGTCCGCCCCCTGTGAAGTTATTAATCTGTTGCTATTTGTTTAACGGATTGTCCCTGCTTCTGTGACTGCATGTTCGCTACCACAAGGCTCAACACGATGAGCACGGCACCGACCACCAGCTGCCAGGAAAGTTCCTCATTGAGGAACAGCACCCCTAAAATCACACCCCCCAGCGGGAAGAGATAGGTCACCATGCTCGTGCGCGTGGGACCGATCTCATGGAGCAGGTAATACGACATTACAAACGCTAACCCTGAGCCAAGCACACCCAGGAAGAGTAAGGCAATCCATGTGATCCCCAGCTGTGGAAACTCCACCGGGCTTTCCACGGCAAACATCATCAGCCACATCAATACCGTTGCCGGCAGGAGAGGTCCCGCGCTGCGCATAATACCCGGCAAATCCTGGGTCGTCCTGCGCGCGTAGACGGCGCCGCCGGCGTAGAATGCCGATGCCAGCACGATGGCGAACTGTCCCAACACAGAGCCCAGAGAGGTGCCAATATCTTTACTCATCAGGATGACCACGCCCGCAAAACCCATGAGCAGCCCCAGGACCTTTGGCGCCGTCATCTTGTCGTCCTGCAATAAGAAGTGGGCGACTAGAATTGTGAACAGAGGTGTGGTGGCGTTCAGGATGGAAGCGACAGCCGAGTCAATAGCTTGCTCGCCCCATGAGATCAGGAAGAAGGGGATGGCAATGTTGGCAATGCTAAGGATCAGAAGGGGAGTCCACTCTTTGCGCGTTCGGGGCCATTGTATTCGTTGGATATAGATCACCACGACTCCAAAGAGCAGTCCGAAGAGGACGCGAAATGCGACCAGCGTTATCGGACCGATCTCCTGGACGGCGATCTTGATCCACATGAAGGAGGAACTCCAGATCGCGCCAAGCAAAAGAAACACCAACCAGTGTTTTGGTTTCATGGCTTACTCCTGAATTTAGATGAGATGGAAGACTAGCTTTATGACGAACTTCTGTTCTACAATCTTACGCGATAACCGCCCCTTCGAGCTTCAACAACCATTCCTTCGTCTTCAGTCCTGCTCCGCCGCCGTAGCCGTGGAGCTTGCCATCCCGGCCGATCACGCGATGACAGGGGATGACCAGCGGCATGGGATTGGTGGCATTGGCGCGCCCGACCGCACGCGAGGCAAGGGGTCTGCCGATCTCGAGAGCAATATCATGGTACGTGCACGTCTCGCCGTAGGGAATCCGGAATACTGCCTGGAGCGCTTCGCGCTGGAACGGGCGGAAGAGTGACCAGTCAATGGGGATGGTAAATGCATTCCGTTTGCCGTTCAAATATTCCCCCAGTTCTCGAGCGTAGGGTGTGAGCTTCTTCGGGTGAGGCTGGATCTGCCGGTGGAGCCGCCCTAAATAATAATCAAAAGTGATTCGCGCGTCCGCCCATTCGACTGCGACCAGACCGAGGTCCGAGGCAGCCAGGCGCAGGTCTCCAAGCGGAGTCCCATTCAGCTCACCGATATAAATGGGATGTGGAGCATGCATGCTTTACCTCCGTGCGTCTGTAAAAAAACACCACCGAGAGCGATCTCGATGGTGAGATTATAGTGCAGTTTGCGCGGGCGAATTAATAATTCGTCACGCGGTCTATTAACCCCAACTCACGGGCGCGATGGTTGCACCAGCGGAAGACGACAACGGATAAGAGCGCAAAGATCACGGTCAACCCGACCAGGATCCCAATCAGCTGCAGGTTGCTGAACTGTGCCAGGGTGGGGAATGCCTCAGCCACATCGCCGATCAGAGAACGGCGCATCAGCTCCAGCCAGTAGGTAATGGGCATGGCATAGCCGATCGGGCGCAGCCAGGCAGGAAGCACTTCCAGGGGGAAGATCGCGCCGCTGAACAGATAGAGGGCGCCTGCCACCGCTTCGCCGATCATGAAGAAGTGGTGGGCGATCATCAGCGTCAGGCTGGCGAGGATCAATCCCATCATGGCGAGCATGGTTACGCCGATGAGCAGCGAGACCAAGAATAATCCCCAATTGACCTGTGTTAAGTCCAGCGGGAGATGAAGGAACCACACGCCTGCCGTCAGGATGACGAACACAGCCACCGTACCGATCAGAAAACGAGAGACACCACGCCCCAGCCAGTAGAAGGGAATGTTGATCGGGGCGATATACATATATTTGAGGGTCTTGTAATGCTCCCGGTCATCGATCACCGCCCACGAGACTCCCGCCATGACAGCTCCTACATACGTGTAGAAGGCGTTGCCGAGATAAATATATGGGAAAAGAGGCGAGTTGTAATCCCCGCCCGTGATGATGCTATACATGACAACCAGGATCGCTGCCGTTGCCAGCGGCTTGATGATCACATAGATGGCGAAGAGAAAGGGGTCGGTCCAATTCGACTCCACCTGCCAGCCGAGCCAGGTTGCCATCGTAAAGGACCGAACTGTTTCAGACTGCTTCATCGATTCTCCTTATCACTCAACGACGGCTCTCGGTAATGCGCCCCTCATAGATGGCAAGCCGCTCCATGTAGTCGAGCAGCAGTTTCGCGCCGGTCAGGAACAGCACACATAAGCCGATCAACACAAGGATCTCGACCGTTACATTCAGGAATCCCAGCGCCGCGCCCGAGGAAAAGATCAACTGGCGCATGGCGTCGAGACCCAGCGTGAGTGGAATGAAAGACGCCGCGGCAGCGACCCAAAAATTGAATGACTTGATCGGGAAGTAAAACCCGGAAACGAGGTAGATCGGTTCCTGCGCCAGATTGGAAAGATGCCACGCCTCGCGGCTGAGGAGCAGGAAGAGCGACGCTGTCATCATGCCCATGCCGTAGAGAGCGGTCATAGCCAGGAGGAATACCAGCGTCAACTGTGTGAAATTCGTGACTGAATATTGGACCTTGAACAGCAGCGAGCCGAGAGCAATGACGGCGAGAGCGCGCAGAGTCGACGCGAACAAGCCGCCGACCGCCATCCCGAGCAGGATCGCCATCATCGAGCTGGGAGACATAATGTAGAGCGAGAGATTGCCCTGTTCCTTCTCCCAGTAGAGCTGGCTGGACATACTCCACAAAACGTTCATCCAGAAAGCCGTCATCGCGCCGCCGATCACCACAAATCCCACATAGTCCTCCGGCGCGCCGATTGCCCGGTAGACGTACACATAGGCGGCGACAGCCAGCATGGGCAGGAGGATCTCAAAAAAGATCCAGGATTTCTCACGCTGCTGCCCGACGATGCGCGGATAGGCGCGCGCCGCAACCGTTTTTAGAAATAATCGCCAGCCGGTCACCTTCTCCGATCTGGATAACGCCAGCGATTCAGTCCCCATTGGGCACCTCCTCCTTCTCGACATCCTCCATCCTGTGACCGACCAGTTCCATGAAGACATCTTCGA
>JAICRQ010000344.1 GCA_025966435.1 Anaerolineales bacterium
ACGGAAGCCATGGACAGCCACATCTGGGAGGTCTGGGTGGAGAACTCGTGGAAGTTCCGCCTAGGGATCTGGATTCCCGCTGCGCTGGCGATCCTCCTGTTGCGGACCTTCGCTTTTACACGCAACACTCTCGTGCGGATTCAGAACCGCTTCATCCCACGCCCGAATCTGTACGCCGATTTATTCGCGTCTTACAAGCCCGACCTCGTCATCGCTTCGACCGCAGGCTGGCGTCTGGACCGTTATCTGCTCCGTGAAGCGACTCGGCATGGTGTGCCGACCATGGCGGCGATCGTCGGCTGGGACAACCCGTCGAGCTATGCCATCCGCGGCGCCTCGATGGATTATGCCACCTGCTGGTCGCAGCTGCAAAAGGATGAGCTGGTCTATGGCTCCGATTGGGCTCCGGACCGAGTACATATCGGAGGTATCCCTTCTTATGACGGATATTTCCGCAAGCAATGGCAGTTATCGAAAGAAGACTATTTCAAGCTGCACGGACTCGACCCAAATCGCAAATTGATCTCGTACGCCTGTTCCTTCGTGCATTTCGCGCCGAACTATCCCAACGTGGAAGCGCTGGCAAAACTGGTCTCATCAAACTCCCTGGCAGAACCTTCGCAATTGTTGGTCCGCCTGCATCCCAGCCACTTTCAGGATAAGCCTAGGATCTTTGCCGAAGAGCGTGAACGGATCTTTGCGCTTGAGAAACAATATCCAAATGTACACGTGGTTCAGCCAGTTGCCCTGGGCGGCTCACTCGGTTACTACGGCGGCGAAGACATGGACGAGAAATCGTCCATGATGGCGCACTCGGATGTGCTGGTGACGGTGTATTCTACGATGGTCGTTGAGACTGCAGTCCACGATACGCCGATCGTCGCGGCAGTGATCGATGTCCCTGGCGGATGGAATAAACCGAAGAAATTTTCGCTCTCGCTGAAGAAGATAGGCAACTGGCCCACACACAAACGTTTCCGCGAGGCAAAAGCAGGGAGAGTAGCAAGCAGCGAAAAAGAACTCTGTGAAATAATCAATCTCTATCTCAAGAATCCCTCCCTCGACGCGGCGGAGCGCCGAAAATTTATCGAGAACGAGATTACCTTCACAGATGGAACCTCCGGTCGGCGAACAGCAGAGTTTATTCTCAGGATTCTTAATTCACCGCAGAGACGCTGACACTTGCACCTGGTGCGAGTGCAGAGGGAAAGGCTCTTCGAACTCCGCGTCTCTGCGGTTACAATCTCTCCTGCTAGAATGAAAAAGCCTATGTTCTTATTCTATTTCTCTATCTCCCTGGCAATCGCCTCGAGCGCGCTCTATCACTTTGTTGCCAAGAGCACGCCGTCGAATGTCAACTTCACCGTTTCCTTACTGGTAACGTACGCTGTTGCTTTTTTAGTTACTTTGATAGGTTTCTTTTTCTTCCCTGCCACAAATGGCATTCTGGCGGAGATTAAACAACTCAACTGGGCAAGCATCGGGCTGGCGATTGCGGTCGTTGGCATCGAGTTTGGCTTCCTGCTCACGTACCGTTCCGGCTGGAATCTGGGAATTGCCGCAGTACTGGTCAACGTGGTTGCTTCGCTAATTTTAGTCCCTGTGGCGATTTTTATTTTCAAAGACAGAATTTCATGGGTGAATATTTTGGGGATTCTGGTCTGCCTAGCTGGGCTGGCTATGCTGAACTGGAAAAGATAATTCGGAGACATTGCATCCATGATTCCCCGTTTTAAATCTGCTGCCCGTATTCTCCTCAAAGGCAACTCTAAAAAGAAAAAGCGCAATCCTATCCCTGCTATCACAGCGGAGGATGTGGCAGAGATCAAGCAATTCTTTCCACGCGAGAAGTTCTTCATCTTCGGTCACGCCCGCTCCGGGACGACGCTTCTCATGCGTCTCCTCCGCTTGCACCCGGAAGTGCATTGTAACTATCAGGCGCATTTCTTCACGCGCCAGCCACTGCTCAAATCGCTGGTGGATACACCCGAAGCAGAGGAGTGGTTAGCGCGCAAGTCCAATCGTTGGAACCGCGGACGCGACCTTTCGCCCCTCATCCTGCGCGCCGCCGCCGATTTCATCATGGAGCGTGACGCGGCAAAGGAAGGCAAGCGTATCGTCGGGGATAAGAGTCCCTCGTCCACGATCCACGGGCAGGCGGTGCGCGATCTCCACGCTGTTTATCCAGATGCGAAGCTGGTGTATATTGTGCGCGACGGGCGGGATGTGTTGGTCTCGGAGCGTTTCCGCAACTTGGTGGAGGAGTCCAGGTTTTTGAAGGCGGAAGATAAACGTATTGCGGAAGAGTTGCGTAAAGATCAGAGCCAATTCACAAATGGAACGCGTTCCATCTTTACCGAAAACATAATCCGTCGCGTTTCAACTGGGTGGGTGAAAAATGTACAGGAGTCCGAAAACGAAGGACGTAAGTTGTTTGGCGAGAACTATTACAGTCTGAGATATGAAGATGTATTGAATCGCCCTTTCGAGGAAATGAAAAGACTCTGGAACTTTATCGGTGTCCAGGTCTCTCAATCGCTGGAAGAGGACATCATTAATGAAATGATATCCAATCCAGATGAGGAATGGCAGTCCAAACGTAATGAAGACATCGCCTCTTTCCTGTCAAAGGGACGGGCTGGCAACTGGCAAGGGCTTTTTACCGAGCGCGACAAGGCAATCTTCAAAAAGGTTGCAGGTGAAATGTTGATTAAATGGAAGTACGAGAAGGACGCAAACTGGTAGGCAGCTATGGAAAATTCATTCACAATCCGTCATTATGTCCCTGAGCAAGACCTATCATCTCTTTCGCAGATGCTGACCAAAATCGAATCGATGGACCGCGATGGGGAGGATACATCCGTGGAATATCTGCTCGCCTCACTGGCATGGCCAAATTACCGTCCAGCTCAGGATGTGTGGGTAGCGGAGTCCGAAGGAGCATTAGTGGGCTACGGTGTTGCGTTGGAGCAACCATCTCAGCGTTGCACAATTTATGTGATTATCCGCCCTGAGCATCGTCGGAAAGGATGGGGAAGTCAATTGCTTGCACTGACGCTCAATCGCGCTGATGAGGTCGGTTCGAAAACCATTCTCGTGTATGCCAATGAGCACAATGACGCATCAAATTTGTTCCTGGCTCATCACGGCTTTCAACCAGTAGGCTCTTCGGGATCACTAAAATTGAATGCACACGCGAAAATGCCTCCAGCTGAATTTCCAGAAGGTTTTATTCTCAAACGATATTCGGAAGTCAATGATCCATTGATTCTGTTAAGGGCACTACATGAGTGCTATTTGGGAATGTGGGGACACCAACACAATGATAATCCGACCGAAGAAGAGCGCAAATCCCCGCGTTTTTTGCATTATTATGATGCGGAGGATATTCTCCTGCTTTTTGATGAGAACGATTCCATCTTTGGGATTTGTTCGCTAAAGTCTCAGGGAAAACGAGAAGCGAACGGAGAGTTAAGTGACCTCCTGGATGCGCCCGGTATCATCGAGAAATACCGCGAACAAGGTTATCAACGCCCACTTGTCCTAGCGGGGATTACACATTTGCGCAAGAAGGGAATTCACCCCATTACTCTTGAATTTTGGGGCGATCATGAGAATGCTTTGAATATTTATCGCTCCCTGGGGTTTGAGATGGTGAATCGATTTATTGCCTATCACAAGACATTGGATTGAATTTCTGATCGAAGCCTGTTAGGGAAGCAGCTCTGCCTTAGACCGCACTTATTTGATCACCACTTGATCCCACAAAATATTTTGCGAGTCTTTGCGCAGATACACAACATTCTTATCCCCAAGATCTGCAAGGACATACTCTCCCAGATAAGGCTCCGCTTCCTCTCTCGTCTCATCCCAGAGCGATACGATCACATCAGGTTTCAGCTCTCCAATCGTATGCGCGTAATTCCACTTCATGTGACCGGGCCGCATACGGTTTTCGTTGCCTGGCTGTAGAAATGCCACATCCGGAATCCCCAGGGATGGGCGAATCGGTCCACGAGCGATGACCGGATCCGTTTTCCCGAGAATGTCTATGGCGTAGTGGTCGGGTAATAGATAAGGGATTGTCCCTGCACCGATCACGGCGATAGAGGTGCCGGGTTTGGTTGTACGTTGCAGAGCAAGCGCGAGACGCAGGTTGCGCTCATTGCCGGCGATGTAATCCAATCTGCGATCGAATTGCCAGCGTTCGATGGACTTCCAATCTCCAAGCAGAAGATTGAAGTTGATCATCGCCATCGTAAAGATCAGCACATACACGAGACGTGCGCCTACCAGCGCTTCGCGTCTTGATCCAAAGCTCCCTGCTGCCCTTATGAGGAGCTCTTGCAACGTCCATGCGAATAAGATGAAGAACACTGGCATGACCAGCGCAATATACCGGTTTGCACCGCC
>JAICRQ010000564.1 GCA_025966435.1 Anaerolineales bacterium
CGCGATAAAGATGATATTCCCGATCGCGCTCCGGAACTGCCCCGGGAACGATTTGCGGTTCTGGATCAGGAACACCGCTTCCGCGCCGAGCAGACCGAAGATAGCGGTGGAGGCGCCTACCGAGTAGGAACCGCCGGTGAACAAAAAGGACGCAACGTTCCCGGCAAACGCTCCCAGCAGGTATAGCAAAAAGAATCGCAGATGCCCGAAGTGACGTTCGAGTCCTGCCCCGAAGGACAGCAGGGCATACATATTGAATGCAATATGCGGGAGCGACCCATGCAGCAGCGCCGGCGTCAGGAACCGCCAGATTTCCCCGGCAAGGATGGCTTCGTTGATCCGGGCGCCATAATACTCCAGCCAATCCATGCCCAAACCGGGGATGGCATACCCGAGAGCCCAGACGCTGGCAAGCTGCAAAACATAAAACGCGACCGTGGTCGCTATGATGGTATAGGTCACATAGGGAGCCGATCGAGGCATGGGCACGCGCACCTGTTGCTGCGCGGGAGATGGCGGAGGGGAGTCGGCGGCAGGACGAGTTTCGTTCACAACGTAACCTTTCGCGGGCTGACGCGATGGTGTTCCGCCTCGATAATGGCGCGGATCGTATCCACCGTTTCATCCAGATGAAATTCCCGGTTTACGATCAAATAATCGAACGCTTCCACACGCTTGAGCTCCTTGCGAGCCGTGGCGATCCGCAGCGCAAGGGCATCCGGGGTTTCGGTCTTGCGTGCTTCCAGGCGCCGCACCAGGTCCTCTTCGCCCTCAGTAGTGATGAAGATCATCAGCGCCTCACGCGCCATTTTACGGACAGTTTCTGCCCCCTGCACGTCGATCCGCATGACAACGTCCATGCCGCTGGAGAGCGCCTCGCGCACCTGCTGTTTGGGAATGCCCTTGTAATCCCCATACACGATCGCATGCTCGATCAACTCATCTTCATCGATCATACGAGCAAACTCTTCCTTGGATACGAACAAATAATCCTTGCCGTGGGTTTCATTGGCGCGCTTCGGGCGGGTGGTGGCAGTCACAACAAAATGGAACGGCAATCCGCGCTCTTTCATGCGCTGCATCACGGTATCCTTCCCCACGCCCGACGGTCCCGAGATGACGATGAGCAATGGCTGAGGATGATGGAGGTTGAAATCCGATTCGGAAGAGGGGGGCATGGACGAATTTTACCAGAGCGCCCGCTCAATCCAATGTTGGATGGATTCGCCGTGTTCCTCCGGCTCTGCGTCCTGCAGCCAGACCAGGAACTCAGCATTTCCCTTGGGTCCCAGCAGGGGACTCTTGATCAGTCCGCGGATGTGAAGCCCCTCTGTTTGTGCAAACCCCAGTACATCCAGCAGCACCTGTTTATGGATCTCCGGGTCGCGGATCACCCCATCGCCGCGTGCAACATCCTTTTTCCCCGCTTCGAATTGAGGCTTGATCAATGCGACAATCTCACCTCTTTCCACTTTCCACTTTCTAACCACTGGTAGCAAAACCTTCAACGAAATAAACGATGCATCCACCGTCACCAGCGATACCGGCTCCAGCAGCGACTCAACGTAGCGCGCATTCGTCTCTTCCATCACCACCACTCTCGGGTCGTTGCGCAGCTTCCAGTGCAAGATGCCTTTTCCCACATCGATCGCATACACCTTCGCCGCGCCGCGCTGGAGGAGACAATCCGTGAAGCCTCCCGTCGAGGCGCCCACGTCGGCACAGACCCAGCCCGTCACATCGATCTGGAACGCCTTGAGCGCAGCCTCCAGCTTTTCACCGCCGCGTGAGACGAAGCGCGGACCGGAGTCAACGGTCACGACCGAGTCGGCGGAAACAGATGTGGCAGGTTTAAGAGTGACCTGATCCGCCACCCGCACCTGACCCGCCATGATCATCGCCTGTGCCTTGGCGCGCGACTCCGCCAGACCTCGTTCTACGAGCAAGACATCCAATCGCACCTTCGCCATGCTTGAATTGTAACCAATTCTCAACTCTCCAATGACCAATCCCGAATTACCAACATCTAATTACCACGTACGAATTTCCAATTCCTCTTCCCTCTGTTATCATTAACACATGCTAAAAGCCCTCATCAAAACCATGCGTCCTCGCCAATGGACAAAAAACGGCTTCATTTTTTTCGGGCTGGTCTTTGATAAGCAGTTATTTATGCTCGAACCATTTTTGCGGACTGTGGCAGGGTTCTTTTTATTTTGCCTGCTCTCCAGCGCCGTGTATCTTCTCAACGACATTGCCGACGTGGAAGCGGACCGCAATCACCCGGAGAAAAAGTTTCGTCCGATCGCATCGGGGAAGTTGCCTGTTCGGGTGGCCTCGGTTGCCGCCATGCTGTTGGCATTTATTTCTATTTCCCTTGGCTATTTACTTTCGCCCTTCTTTGCATTGATCCTTGCGGCATATCTGTTCATAAACTTGCTGTACTCGCGCTGGTTGAAGCATGTCACAATTCTCGATGTGCTGATCGTCTCCTCAGGGTTTGTATTGCGGGTCGCAGCCGGTGTGATTTTGATCTTTCC